>CAYIWV010000009.1:3096-17710 GCA_964367315.1 uncultured Candidatus Saccharibacteria bacterium
CAAGCGGTTAAAGTCGGTGCGGTCGCCGACGCGCATATTCTCCACCTCGTAATTCGCGCGGCGGATCGGGCTGAACGCGGCGTCGAGCGCTATCTCGCCAATCTCTACGCGCTCTTTCTTTATAAGGTCGCGCGGCACATAGCCAAGCCCGCGCTCGACGGTAAAGGACGCCTCGAACGCGGTTTTGTCGGTTATCTCGCAGAGATACGCGTTCGGGGTAAGCAGGCGCACCTGACCGGGGATTTTTAGGTCGGTACCTGTCACCTTTTTGGGGCCTTTGACGGAGAGCGTTACCGTTTGTGCCTCGCCCGAGAGCACCTCGAAGCGCAGCTTTTTGAGGTTAAGCAAAATAGTGACGACATCTTCGCGCACGCCCGGGATAGTCGAGAACTCGTGCTCGACGCCCTCGATTTTTGCGGCGGTTACCGCCGCGCCGGGGAGCGAGGAGAGGATAATGCGGCGGAGGCTGTTCCCCAGCGTGTGGCCGTAGCCCGGGTAGAGCCCGTCTATCTCGTAAACGCCCTCGGTGTCGCTCTCGGTAACCACGCGGGGCTTACTGGGGAGCGTTATCGAATATTCCATCATAACTCAATCGTTGGAATTACCTGTTAATAATTTGAACCAAAATAAATTAGCGGCTGTAGAACTGTATGATGACCGCCGGGTTAAACGGCGCCGCCGTCTCCTCAACCATGGGCACGCTCGTGACCGCAACCGCAAAACCCTGGTCCTCGAAGGTCATCCAGCCCGGGGCTTTCGTCTCGGCGACCGCTTCGGTGCGGTTGGCAAAGAGCGGCGACGTGCGGGACTCGGGGCGGATAGAGACCGTGTCGCCAACCGCTACCTTGTGCGATGGGACCATGCTGCGGCGGCCGTTGACCATCACATGGCCGTGGGACACCAGCTGGCGCGCGGCGCGGCGCGTCTTAGTAAATCCTGCGCGGTACACCACGTTATCCAGCCGGCTCTCGAGCCGCTCGAGGAGACCCGCGGCGCTGGAGCCTTTGCGCTCCATCGCCTCGTGCGCATAGCGGCTAAACTGCGACTCGGTAAGGCCATAGGTAAAACGCGCCTTCTGCTTCTCCAATAGCTGAGCGCCGAAATCGGAGCCGCGGCCGCGGCCCATCTTGCGCGGGGCGCGAGCCTCGGCAAGCTGGAACTTTTGCGGCTGGCACTTCTCGAAGACCGAGGAGCCGAGGCGCTTGCAGATTTTATATTTTGGTCCGATTTTCATAAAAATTATTTATACGCGGCGCGCTTTCGGAGGGCGGGGGCCGTTGTGCGGCACCGGGGTCGTGTCTTTGATCGAATTAATATGGATACCCTTGGTCGCAAACGCGCGGATAGACGATTCTCGCCCGGCGCCGACGCCGGAGACGACGACCGAGACCTCTTTGACGCCCATGCCCGCGGCGCGCTCGCCGATAAGCTCGCCGACCTTTGCGGCCGCAAACGGGGTCCCCTTCTTTGCGCCGGCAAAGCCAAGCGAGCCGGAAGAGCTCCAGGTGACAACCCCGCCGCGCTCGTCCGTGAGCGAGACCTTGGTGTTGTTGTAAGTCGCCTCGATATAGAGCGTGCCTTTATCCATCTTGCGCTTGCCCGAGCGCGCAGAAGATGCCGCGCCGGCAACGCCGCTCTCCCCTCCTTTTTTGACTATGCGTTTCTTACCCATATTTCTTTTGAATTTCTAAAAATTTTTAGGTCTTTTCTACCTTGCGGCGGCCGGAGCCCATGGTCTTGCGGACATTGCCGCGGACGGTACGGGAGTTTGTTTTGGTGCGCTGGCCGCGGACCGGCAGGCGTTTTTGGTGGCGGGTACCGCGGTAGCTGCCGATATCTTTGAGCCGCTTGACGTTGCCCGCGACCTCGCGCTTAAGGTCGCCCTCGAGCTTGATGGTCTCGATAATTTTGCGGAGCGCGGCCTCATCCCCTGCCGAAAGGTCGTCCGCTTTTTTTGTCGGATCCACCTTTGCCTGCGCGACGATTGCCTCCGCGCGCGAAAGACCGATGCCGTAGAGCGCCATAAGTGCGTACGGTACGCGCTTATTAGGGATGGTGATGCCTGAAATACGCATGATTGATTCTAAAAATTATCCTTGGCGCTGCTTGTGCCGCGGGTTAGAGCAGACGACATACACCCGCCCCTTGCGGCGGAGCATTTTGCAGTTTGCGCAACGGGGCTTTATCGAGGCCTTGATTTTCATCTTCTTTACAGTCGCCGGGTGATACGCGCTTTGCCGCCGTAGGGGTCAAGCTTGAGCAAGACCTTATCCCCGACGAGCACCTTAATCCGGTGGAGGCGCATTTTACCTGCAAGGTATGCCAAAACCGGTTCCTCGGTGCCTTCTATAGACACGCGGAACAAGGTGTTAGGCAGGGCCTCTTCTACAAGACCCTGTATTTCAGGCAGCTTGTCCTCCATTTAGGCGACGTTCCTTATCCTACCCTATCCATTTTGGCCTGTCAAAGCAGGCTATTTCCCGCCTCCCTACCCCTTCCCTAATACTTGACAACACAGTATATATCAGTGTATAATTAAAGCAGGTTAAACATCCACATGAACTTCTTCGAAACATCTATCAATGGCAAAAGGAGAAAGCGCCATGAACACTCGTACCCCATTGAATCCCGCTCTCGCGGCCCTCGCTACCGAGTTGTTCGCCTTCGCCGAAATCCAGCTTGACCAACCGACCGAAAACGATCGCCAAAGCCTCATGAGACTGCGGAGCAAGATCAAGGATTTCGATCGTAGCGGGCTCAGTGGCGCCGATGCGACCGACCTCAGCTATCTCTATGTCGAGGCCACGCGCTGCGCCAACCGCCAGGAGAATTACCTAGAGAAGAACGACTACAACTACGCCGTGCGCGCAGCGTAAGCCGTCCAAGCCACCAAAAGGAGTAAGGCATCAGCCACTCTCCCCGGTGGCTTTTGCTTTTTAATTACTGCCAGTTTGGGTGACCACTTTTATCTTATTCGGGTCGGTGGGGAAGGTCGCTGCCCAGAAGGGCCGCAGGCGCGCGTCGCAGGGCGTCTCGCTCTTACACTCGATAGCCGGGGCGAAGGACTTTAATATCTGCTGGAACTCGCCCTTAGGCTTGCCGACAAGCGCTTGGCGCACTGCGGCCGGGTCGAACTGCCACACCAAGGTTGCCGTGCCTTGCATCGCTATCGCGATGACGCCTTCCGCGGTCGAGGAGGCGCTTACCTCGAGCTCGTCCGGCACCAGCGCAACCGCCTCGCCCTGGTACCCTTGCACCTGTGCTTTGGCAATAGCGGTGCCCAAATCACTGCCGGCGACGATGGCGCCTACCGCCATCGCACTCTGCGCGATCGTCACTTTGGATCCGTTCGGCGTCTGATTTATTTGCGAGTAGCCAACCGTTATCATGCCCGGTAAAAGCCCATACCCCTCAGGCACGCTGGAGAGCACTTTGCTGCGCGCGTCCTGCTCGAGCTGCTTTTGCAGAGCGTCTTTCGCCTTTTGCAGATCGGCTGCGGCGACGGCAGGCTCGGAGCCCACAAAACCGCCCTGTATGCCGCCTGCCGCAGCAACAATTTTGTCGTACTTCGGGTCGCCCTTAAAGCCTGGGATGGTAAGGGCGGTTGAACCCGGCTTGTTGTAGCTTGCACCGGGGCTGTCGGCATAGACCGTCGCGCTCACCACCCCCGCCTTGCCGGCCGAAGAGCCCGGCACGGTCACCGACTCGCGGATGCGGTAGATTTTGCCGTCGGGCGCTTCAAAGCGCGTGTTGGCGATAAGGCGCTGCGACTCTGCGGAGTAGTTGTTGGATATTGAAATGACGCCGGATGCCTGGCGCGACACTTGCTGCGTGCCGTTCGCATCGACGGCAATGCTCGCCTCGGCGGTGGCGGAGATGGTGCGGTATTCAAGCACGCCGACCGGAGCAGAGAGCCGTGCCTCCACCGTTTTTGGCGCATCAACCGTTACCTGGCGCGAACGCACGGTTACGGTAGCGCCGGCAAAGAGGGTCGACAAAAGGAAGGCGCCGCCCGCGACAATAAGAACGACGAGGAGCCCGAGCAACCATACCCGCCCCCGGCGGCGCGGGCGGCGCGGGCGCGGATCCTCCTGCTCGAGATGCTCGGGGTGCGGATGCCGGCGGCCGTTGAGCGGGATGTTGCGGATTGAGCGCTGCTCGGGGGCGCCCGGGTACCCTGGGTTAATGTCTCGCATGGGACTCAGTATAGTACCGATCATGGCTATCAACAAAGAGCGCCCCGAGCATGAGGGAGAGGTCGGGGTTTTGGGCGTGCTGGCTAAAATGCTCCGAAAGATGCTCGGGCCTTATGTGTTTGACGGTCGCCCCGGGCGAAAAGCGTGTTGCCGCCGCGCTCTGCGCGAGCGTGCGCGCAAGCCAGTCGCCTTCGTGCGCAATGGTGTAGACGCGGTCGTGACCATGCCAGCCGTGCGCGTGCGCAAGGTCGTTAAACTGCGCGGCGATATGCTCCCCCGCCGCACGCAAAGGCTCGGCGGCATGCGCGCGTGCGCCTCCCAGCGAGAATGCGCGTAATGCCGAGCGCGCCTCGTGCTCGTGCAACGAGCCGTGGCTCGTCAACGTGCGCAGGAGGGTATGCCGGCCGACCGGCATGGTCCCGTAGCTTGCAACGGCGCCCCCCTCGACCGAGAGCGCCTCGATAATTTCGCCGGAGGGCATCAGGAGTAAATAGGTGTCTTCGTACGGCAGGAGCGCCCGGGCGCCATGGAGCGCCGCGGATGCTCGCGCATGGAACGACGAGGGGATGCCGTGCGCGCCCAGCGCCGCGCGGGCGCGCACGATAAGCTCGTCGCTAAAACGCGGCGTGCCTGCCGCAAGGTCCGGCACGCCCCAGGGCGCCGCCAAAAAGAACGCCGAGCGGGCGATGACGCCGATAGGCGCCGACTCGTGGCCGCGCAGGCGCGCGGCAACCTCAAGAAGACCCTGGGCCACATTCTCTACCGCACTCCCCGCGCGTTCGCGCAAAGTGTGCGCGTCGCGCGAAGCTCCTGCCGGCAGGTCGATACGCGTCTCGCCAAAGAGCCGCGGAGCACTTTCGGGGTCGGTGCGTACCAAGGCGCCACCGACGGAGCCGGTCTCGACATCGAACACTAAAAAAGTCTTGCCCTCTTCTTTTTTGCGCCCGAAGAGCATGAGCCTATTGTAGCACCGCTCTAATACGTCTTATTCCTTGTGCAACCGCTTCCTCTTTCAGAATTTTAAAAACCCCAGCCTTGGCAAGCTCGCCGGTGTAGGCAACGTGCGGGCCGCCGCAAAACTCTATGGAGAAGGCGCTCGCAAGAGGCCCGACCGAGTACACCGACACGCGCTCCGGGTATTTTGCGCCAAACTCATGCTCAGCGCCAAGCCCCTCCGCCTCCTCCCGGCTCATTTCGGTGCGGATGACGGGGATATCCTCCCTTATTTTTTCGTTGACGATGCGCTCGACCTCGGCCTTCTGCTCATCCGTCATTTTTTGGCCGTAGGTAAAATCGATACGCAGACGCTCTTGGGTAATATTGCTGCCGCGCTGGTGTACGTCGGGCCCCAGCACCAGTTGCAAGGCCTTGAGTAGCAGGTGGTGCGCGGTATGCAGGCGCACAGTTTGCTCGGTGGTGTCGGCGAGCCCGCCCTTAAACTTTTGCTCGCTCCCCGCGCGGCTAAGGTCTTGATGCGCCTTCAGCCGTTCTTTAAACCCTTCGATATCTACCTGCTTAATGCCGCGAGTGCCCGCCTCCTCGATAATAAGCTCCAGCGGGAACCCGTAGGTGGTAAAGAGCTGGAACGCGTTGTCGGCCGAGAGACTCCCCCCCGCGGTAAATCGCGCGAGCTCCTTGATCCCGCGCTCGAGCGTTTTACGGAACCGCTCTTCCTCCTGTAAAATTTCGGGCACCGCCGTTACCGCCGCAAGGCCACCCCGTACCCCAAGCGTGTCGGCAACGCGCACGGCCCGGCGGATAAGCCGGCGGACGACGTAATTGCGCTCGGTATTACCCGGCAGCACATGCTCGCCGATAAGCTCGGAGGCGGCGCGCACATGGTCGGCAATAATGCGGAAGGGGCGCGGATTATCCGCGTATCGTGTACCGGACGCTTCTTGCAGCTTCTCGATCGTCGGCCAATATGGGTCGGTCACATACAGGTCCGCACTGCCGAGGGTGGTTGCCGTAAGCCGCTCGAGACCTCCGCCGAAATCGACGTTGCGCTGCGGCAATTTGGCAAACGAGCCGTCTGCCTGCTTCTGATACTCCATAAATACCGAGTTGCCGATTTCGATAAAGCGGCCGCAGTCGCAGTTGGGGTGGCACTCGGCGCCGTATGCCGGGTCGTGCGCCGCTTGCCCGTCTGATTTAAATTGCCCAAAATCGTAAAAAATCTCCGTGTCGGGGCCGCCCGGCTCGCCCGCGGGCATTTGCGCCGGAGTACCCGAGCGGCTCCACCAGTTTTTCTTCGCGTCGTAAAAATAAATGCGCTCCTCGGGGATACCGAGACTCTTCCAAATATCCGCGGACTCGGTATCTTTCGGGATGCCGAGACTCTCATCGCCCTCAAAGCAGGTTACCCACAAACGATCGTGCGGGAGTTTAAGCTCCGTGGTCAAAAATTCGTGTACCCACGGGATTTGCTCTTTTTTGAAGTAATCCCCCAGCGACCAATTGCCGAGCATTTCAAAGTACGTAAGATGCCGGTTGTCGCCTATCTCCTCGATGTCGCCGGTGCGCACCGATTTTTGCGAGTTGGCAAGCCGCGAGCCCCCGGGGTGTGGCTGGCCAAGGAGGTACGGCACCAGGGGCTGCATGCCCGAGGAGGTAAACAGCGTGGTCGGGTCGTTGGCAGGTACGAGCGGGGCCGACGGGATGACGGTGTGCCCGCGCGCGGCGTAAAAATCCAGAAACTTCTTGCGTACTTCGCCCGTAGTCATTGCTCTAAACTGTACGATGAAAATAAGTTTTTCTCAACCGCGGTTGATTTATCGCTCTGTTTGATTTACCGTCTATTCCAGAGAGGAGGCCTCCATGGAAAAATCGAAGCCCCTACCGACCGTGCAAGACCTGCGGGGCAACGTGATCACTCCCCAAGATCTTCCTCCGCCGGATACGATCCGGTGGACGCCCAATAAAAAAGCAATAGTTATCCGCGCCGTGCGCGGAGGACTCGTCGGCCTCGAGGAGGTGCTGGAGCGCTACCACATGACGGAGAGAGAATTCCACTTGTGGGAAGACGGCTTCAATGACCATGGCGAGGTAGGTCTTAGGGTCACCCAGTATCAGCGCCGCAGAGGGCGCATCACAAAGTAAACCCGGTCGCGCGACCGGGTTTTCCCTTTGACAGTTCGCATATTTTTTTGTATTGATAACGGCGGACAAGCTCAAACCCGAAGGAGGCCCGCTCCATGCGTATCTTGATTATCGAAGACGACCCCCCTACCGCGCACAGCATGCGCCTTATGCTCGCTGCCGAAAATATGACGGCGCGAGTAACCGGCACCGGCACTGAGGGCATGCAGCTTGCGCTCAAGCACAACTACGACGTCGTACTGCTCGACCTCAACCTGCCGGACGTCTCCGGCTATAAGGTGCTCATGCATCTCCGCGCGGCCGAACTCAAGACCCCCATCATCATCGTCTCCGGCCTTGCGAGGATTAAGGACCAAGCGCAAGGGCTTAATCTTGGTGCCGATATGTATCTCACCAAGCCCTTCCATAAGGATTTGCTGGTGGCCTACATCAACGCTGTGGCACGCCGGGCCAACAACCAGGCCCAGTCGGTCATCCAAGTTGGGGACCTCTCCGTGAACCTCGCCTCGCGGACCGCGGCGGTCAGAGGCCAAGAGGTACCACTCACCGGCAAGGAGTACCAGATCCTCGAGTGCCTCGCGATGCAAAAGGAGACGCCGGTCGCCAAGACAACCATCCTCGACCATCTCTACGGCGGGGAGCAGCGTGGGGCAAAGATAGTCGATGTCTTTGTCTGCAAGCTCCGCAAGAAGATCGCGCACTGCGACGGGGGTAAGGACTACATCGAAACCATGTGGGGGAGGGGCTACAAACTCTGCGAGCCCACCCATCAGGCAGGTCACGGCTAAGCCGTGGCCGCACAGCCGCTGCGCACGCGCAGCGGCATTGTTTTTATAAAAAAGAGGACCGGCCGTTTTACACAACGGTCGGCCTCATGCGGCCTACGCCACTTTTTTGTCTTGTGCCGCGAACTCTGCCGGAGTCGGCATCCGGTAGCCCCTCCCCCACACCGTCTCGATAAAACGGACGGCGTCGGGATGGCAGTCTTCGAGCTTTCTCCTCACTTTGCAGATGAAGACGTCGATAATCTTCATCTCCGGCTCGTCGTCGACGCCCCCGGTATACAACTGGGTCAGGAGCACCTCCTTGGAGAGGACCCTGCCGGGGCTCGATGCAAACAGGAGCACCATCGCCTCCTCCTTGCCGGAGAGCTGGATTGTCCCTCCATTTACCACAACCGACTTGGTAGTCAGGTTAATCTTGAGCAGAGCTCCTCCGGCCTGCGCCTCGTAGATATCAACGAGAGATCCGCTAAACCGGCGGGTTGCCGCGCGCAGTGACGCGACCAGTTCCCGCGGATTCACCGGCCCGTGGAGCAGGTCGTCGTCGCCGTTCTCAAGGAACAACGCGCGCTGGTCGCTCCACTTTCGTTCGCCGGCTCCTTTCGAGATGCCGATGAACGTGGTCGATTTTTTGGCCGTACGCAGACCGCGTGCGGCATAGGCGCCGAAACTGCAGGCGTCGAGGTCAACGACCCCGGCGTCATAGGCACCGTCGACGAGCCAGTCCTTGAGCTCGTCCACATCGGAGATGTTCGCCATCTCAATCGCAATGCCGCTGCTCCTCAGAAAGGCAACAGTGACATCATCAAGCCCGATCGCTAAGACTCTCATCACCCCTCCTTGCAAGAACGTGGGCCTATCGCGATTGAACCACGCCCTCCTTATATTGTCTACAAAAGAAAAAGAGGGGCACAGGCCCCCCCTTACGTCGTGGTATCACTTTTTCTTCTCCTCGATCTCCTTATTAAGATCGTGGAGATACCCGATAAGTTCTTGGAGCGTCTCGGAATCGCGCTTCCGGTCGCCGAACTCATCGTCGCGGCTACGGTAGAGTTCGTTAACCGCAAGCTGTTTGAGCCGCCGTACCCGGTTGAGGCTATGACCAAGAAATGCCTTGATCATTTTATAGTCGTCGCTCGGCTTCCGGTCGCTGCCGCCGATGCCGTACCCGCTCTTGCCCGTCTTAATCGAGATGAGTGAGCGCGTCTCGTTGATGCCTAGGCCGCGCTCGACCGCCTCTTTGGCGATTGTCAGTCGCAAGGTCGGGTGCTTGGTGCTGCGGGCGATATCGATTGCCGCAGTCACGGTGAGGCGCTCGTCCTTATGACGCTCGAGGCTCATGAGCGCCTTGACCTCGTCGGGGAGCGAGTGCAGGTACAGGTAGCTCTCTATATGAGTGATGGATTTTTTCACCAGCCGCGCGATCTCGTTGATTTTGGCGTTCTTGCTCCCCAGCTTGCTCTCGTCAAAGAGGCGCTGATACGACCTCGCCTCGTCGAGCGGGACCAGATCCACCCGCTGCAGGTTGTCGAGCAATGCCTCGCGGAAGTGATGCCGATCGTCGTGGATGACATCGATAAAGCAGTTGACGATGGGGTCCTCCCCCGTCCGCTCCATGATGATGCCGAAGGCGCGCCAACGCCTCTCGCCGCCGATAAGCACGAAGTACCCCGGCTTGGTAGAGTGTTTGCACACCCTCACCGGCGTCTTCTGCCCCTCTTCCTGGATGCTGTCCGCCAGCTCCTCCAGCTCTTTTTGAGGAAACGTCCGCCGGGGCTGGTCGGGGTAACGCTCGATCCGGCTATACCGTACGGGGAGCGGCTTGCCATAGCCGCTCTCTTCAGACTCGACGACGCGCAGTGCAGTGGTCTTTGTGGTCACGGGTGCCTCCTGTGTGGTGTCAAAATGTGCGGCGCTCTGGCAGGGATAATGGCACAGACGCCTTTATTAGGCAATATTCTCAAGAGGGCCGGCGGCGGACTCGGAGAGCTTTTTTGGCAAAAGATATTTTGCAAGCGCTTTGTTGACCTTGGCGGCGGTAAGCGCACGCATGCGCGTGGGGAGCTCTTCGATATAGGAAAGCGGCTTGCGGTTGGCAACCGTGTCATGGACGATACGCGCGATTGACGAGGAGTTGGAGAAACCAACCTTCGCCCGCGCAGCAAACATCACTGCGTGCTTGCGTACCTCCTCGTCCGTCATGCCCCCCTCGACAATCTTTTTAATCTCGCGCCGTATCGCGGCCCTCCCTTGCGCAAAGAGCTGCGGCGCAAAGGTACCCCATATATACAAGAGCCCGTCGACGCGGTAGGTAAAGTTTTGCGGGTAGGCATATACGCCATAAGTAAGGCCCTCTTCCTCGCGCACGGTTTTCATAAGCCGGCCTGTAAAGCCGCTGGGGTTGCCCAACACCTGCATCCCAAGCACGAGCGCTGCATAATCCTTGTGCGTGTCGGTAATGCCGGCCGGGAGTCCCACCATGTAGTCGATGCTTGCCTTGTGCGGGATAGGGACAACCGTTCTGCGCGGCGCCCTCGGCATCGCTTTTTTCACCGCATGGGTATCGACGCGCCGCTTTGGCAAGGTCTTGAAATGCTTTTCGACAAGCATAAACGCTTTGTGCGGGTTAAGATCGCCCGCAAATGAAACAATGAGTGATTGGCCGCCGTGCGCGCGCTTGTGAAATTGCTGCAGCGATTTTTGCGTAATGCCGGCGAGGATTTTTTTAGACTCTTGCGTCGACTCGCTCCAGCCCGGATGCCCCTTGGAGTACACAAGGCGGCTGAGCGCAATGCGTGCCTGCTCGCGCGTGTCTTGTGCCTCCATTGCAATCGACGCTTCCTCGCGCCCCTTCAATATCGCAAGCTCCCCGCGGGGGAATGCCGGCTCGCGCAGTATTTCGGCAATAAGCGAGAGCAGCGCATCCGCATGCGTGGCCGGGACCCGCGCGAAAAAGCGCAGCCTCTGCGCCGAGGCGGCAAAGGAGAGCGCCGCACCCCACGAGTCGAGCAGTATCTGCACGTCCTTTTTATTGTGCGCGGCGGTGCCCTCGAGCAGCATCTGCGCATGTACCTGGGCGAGCTCTTCGGATCCTGCGGCTAAAAATCCGCCCGCAAGCGAGCCGACAATCGAGACGCCGCCCCTTGTCGGGAAGGGCGTCGCAAGCGCTGTGCCCCCAAAACTCAATTTTTTTTGCTTAGTTGTGCTGATCATATAAAATCCCCGCAGTCTCCCCTTTTGGCGTTAAATACCGCGCCGCCGCGCGGGCGACGGCGGGTACGGTCATTTTCTTGACCGCCGCTTCCGCCCGATAGGCCAGCTGCCAGTTTCCCGCGGCAACTGCTTCGGATATCACGCGCACCTCGTTTAAGACGCCGTCGCGCTCGACCGAAAAGTTGGCGAGGATGCGTTCCTTGGCGCGACTAAGCTCGCCTTGAGTCGGCCCCTGTTTTGCAAACGCGGCGATTTCGCGCCGCATGGCGCTCATGGCCTGCTCGGGCGCAATACCGCCTGCGACGTGCGCCGTAAAAGTAATCATGCCCGGGTCGTGGAGCGGGTGGCAAAAGCTCATGAGCTCTGCCGCAAGACCGGTATCAACCAAGCTTTTTTGCAATCGGCTTGAAAATCCGCCCGCAAGAATCATTACCGCCATATATAAAGGAAGAAATTCTTTGTCCCGCCCATGCGGCGCTTTGTACAAAAGCTCGGCAATCGAGACACCCATGGGCTTCTTGAGCCGCACCGTGCGCAGCTTCTTCTGCGCCGGCTCTTTGACCGTAAGCCGGGGAATGGTATGCGGCGAAGATGGTATCGGGCCGAAGTGTTTCAGCACCAATTTTTCGACCGTCTTAAAAGGCACGTCCCCGATGACTGTGAGCGTCGCGTTGTCGGGCCAGTAAAACGTGTCGTAAAATTCGCGCAATTTCGCCGCGGTCGAGGCCTCGATGTCTTCCTTTAGCCCGATTGTCGGGATCCGATACGGATGCATGGTAAACGCGGCGGCCACCACCTCTTCGTCGAGAAGCTCAAAAGGGTTGTTTCGAGAGCGCTCGTACTCGTTGCGCACCACCGTCATCTCGCTCGAAAGGTCGGTACCGTTAAATTGTGAGCCGCGCAGGCGGTCGGCCTCGAGCGCGAGCGCCTCTTCCAGCTTGTCGGCCGGGAGCATCTCAAAGTAGTTGGTGCGGTCAAGCCAGGTTGTGGCGTTTAAATAGGCGCCGAGCCACTCAAGATAGTCGGTGATGGCGTTGCCGCTCGCTTTGTTAAACTTCTCCGAGTCCTTAAAAAGCAAATGCTCGAGGATATGCGTCGCGCCCGTATGCCCCGCCGCCTCGTTGCGCGACCCTACATGGAACGTGACGCACACCGCCACGACGGGCGCGGACTTCTCCCGCCGGTATAGGACCCTGAGGCCGTTTTGCAAACGATATTCGCGGACACCGTGTGCGGTGCGGATTTTTTTAATCGTGGAGGTTAGGGCTTTCACAAGTCGCTAGCATACTACAGCCAATCAATCGGCTCAATCCCACGCCTAAGCAGATACTCGTTCGTCTTGCTAAAGGGCTTCGAGCCGAAAAAGCCGTTATATGCCGAGAAGGGCGACGGGTGCGGAGATTCGACGAGGAAGTGCTTCGTACGATCGATATGCTCGCCCTTTTGTTTTGCATAATTGCCCCAGAGGATAAACACCAGGCCCTCTCGTTTCTCCGAAAGGGCCTTGATAACCGAGTCGGTAAATTGCTCCCAGCCTTTGTTTTGGTGCGAGCCGGCGGTGTTCGCCCGCACGGTAAGCGTCGCGTTTAACAGGAGCACGCCCTGTTTGGCCCAGCGCTCCAAATCGCCGGTGCGCCGGGGGGCCTTGCCAAGGTCAGCCTCTAGTTCTTTGTAAATATTTTGCAGCGACGGCGGCAGCGAGATACCATCGCCTACCGCGAAGCATAGGCCGTTCGCTTGGCCCACTCCGTGGTACGGATCCTGGCCGAGGATTACCACCCTAACCTTGTCGAAGGGCGTGAGCGAAAAACAACGAAAGATGTTTTTTGGCGCCGGGTAGACCGCGCCCGCTTGGTACTCTTTTTTGACAAACTCGGCGAGCCGCACAAAATATTCTTTGTCAAACTCGTCTTGCAGCACATCCTTCCAGCTTTGCTCTATCTTGACCTCCATAGGGTCAGTATACAAAAATTAGGCGCGCTGCCACTCGGATTTAATGCCTTTTAATTTTGCTTCGGCCATGACGAGCTCATCGTAAATGCCGTCGATAAGGTCGTAGTTTTTCGCCTCCTCAAGCGACACCCAGGCACACGCATCGCATTCCTCCGCTTGGAGCGTTACCTCGCCCTCTTGCCAGTCGGCCATGCACGAAATGACGAGCGACGGGTTACCGTCGCCATGCACCGTCGCAAGGCTGGTGACATACTCGATATTGGTAATGTCGAGTCCGACCTCCTCTTTGACTTCGCGGCGCAAAACTTTCTCCAACACGTTGTACCAATAGTCAGTCGTATCTTTCGGCAAGTCGATATAGTCGGCCGTCTCGAGCTTGCCGCCCGGCACGGTCCATTTATTGGGAAAGCGCTTCTTGTTCGGCGAGCGCTTAGTCACTAAATATTTACCGTCTTTGACGATTATCGCGGTTATCGCAACCTCATGAAGAAATTTACTTTCCATATCCTGCAGTATACCGCTCCATCATGATAAGCTCGATCTTTTTTTGGGGGCCGCCGCGGTTGTAGCCCCCTATTTTTCCATCCGAACGCACCACGCGGTGGCACGGGATCTTCGGGTCGAAATTTTTGGACATAAGGGTGCCTACGGCGCGCGCGGCATTGGGCTTCCCCGCCTTTGCGGCAACCTGCTTATAGGTCAGCGTCTTCCCGCGGGGGATACGCGCGACTATCGTATACACCCTCTCTTTAAAAGAGGCCTGTTTGTACTTTTTCTTTGGCTTTTTCATCGGCTTTGGCGAGCGTAGGGCCGGTCATTGGATTTTTGGGCTTTGGCAGTTTAGGGCTTGCACCCTGCAGCGCTTTACCGGCGGCTTCGCGGTAGCGGCAGTAGTCGCAGTCGTTTCCCGCGGCCGGGATGGCATCGCTGTCTCCGCATGCCTTAAGAGCCTTTAGTGTATCCTCCACCCAGTCGGTGGCACCCTTGTGCGGCACGAGTGTGACCTCAAACTCAAGTTTGCCGTCAAAAGCTTTGCGGTCTTTGCTTGCGTTTGCGTACACCCAGTAGCCCGTGTCCGAGACGGCAAACCCACGCTCGCGCAAGAGCCACTGATATATCTCCATCTGGCGCTTGTAGCCGTCATGCCACGCCTCGTCGAGCGACTCTATCTTTGCGTCTTTGCTGGTCGACTTATAGTCGACGACGATAAGTTCACCTTTTGGATTTACCCAAATATCGTCTACCGCGCCCGCAACGGTAAAACCAGTCGGTTTGTGTTTTACCTCGATGCCTTTAAAGTTTTCGCGCCAGGTGTCCATCTCCTCGTGCGCAAACGGCACCGCATCGACGCCGTACTGCTCGTGGATAGGA
>CAYIWV010000010.1:0-16790 GCA_964367315.1 uncultured Candidatus Saccharibacteria bacterium
CGTATTGTGCGTCAGTATCTGCGGTAAAACCGGAACTCCAAAGCGTCATGGTTGTTGGAGAGTCGGGAAAATTAACAACTGCCGCGACGGACTCTTTCCGCCTTGCGGAGAAGACGGTACCATTGCGTTCTGGGTCGGTTCCGCAAATACTCATACCTGCACGCAACGCCGGAGAACTTTTACGGGTACTGGAGAGCGCCACAGGCGATGTGGAGGTGTATTATAACGAGCACCAATTATCGCTCCAAACAGACGGGCTTTATTACACCAGCAGGCTTCTTGACGGGACATTTCCAAACTATAAGCAGATAATTCCAAAATCATTCAGTACCGAGGCGGTTGTGCTGCGTGAGGATTTTTCCTCGGCACTTAAATCATTATCGGTGTTTGCGGACAAATTCGCTCAAATATCTCTTGCATTAGAGACTGCAAAAAAAGCAGCACTCCTTTCGTCCCGCAACCCGGATGTGGGGGAACAGGTATCGACCATTAAAGCGACAATCGAGGGAGAGCCGGTTACCATGTCGTTTAACGGCCGTTATTTGGCCGACAGCCTGCAGTCTATTGCGGGCGATTCGGTGCGGTTATGCTCCAACGGCCCCGGTAAAGCGATGCTCATTAAAGACGCCTCCGACGCATCGTTTCTTTATTTAGCGATGCCGATGAACCGGTAAGAAAGAACCCCGCCAAAGGCGGGGTTCTTAGTCTTTAAAGGGAAAGTATTCGATGCGCTCGAATCCTTTTGCCTTTTCGCGGTAGTAGACGTCCGCATTAAAGCGCTCGCCGCGGACCGCTTTTTCGAACCACGCCCGGTCTCCCTCGAGCATACGCTCAAGCGGCAAACGCCCAACGTCATGCCACTCGGGAATCATTTTTTCGGTTTCGCGCGGCGTCCCAGTGAAATCGCTGCTGCGAAATACATGGACTTCGAAGTCGGGGACCCCTGCGGCGTAAAAGATGATTACCGCGACTTCATCGAGGGTGTATGGGTTGAGATATACTCCGAGTTCTTCGGCGGTTTCTCGCACCACACACTCTTCGAGACTCTCTTCCGGCTCTACTTTGCCGCCGGGGCCGTTGAGAATATCGGAGATTTCTTCGACCCCTTTCTTTTTGTAGCCGAGCAATACTCGGCCATTCTTCACGATGACAGCGAGTGTTGCGAGTCTCATGGCGTACTCCTCTTATATTGCTTCTATCTAAAAATCTAGCGCAAACAGAAAAGGAGTCAACTATTGAGAGATGATGGGGGTGCCCGACGGAGATTCCTGATTTTGTTGGTTTTGGAAATATTCAGGCGGGATTATTTCTTGCAGCGGGCCCTCAAACCGAGGTTGTGGTGACTGCGGTTGCGCGCCGACCGCAGAGCCGTAGGTGGCGCGCACCGGCATGTCCCAGTATTCGAACTGAGGGTCATTTTGCGGCCGTGCGGGCGGCGGACCGGTCGGGTCGTTCCGGTCGACCCAGTAGAGAATCTCGTGGACCGAGCCATCGCTGCCTGGAACGCTCCAGTTGCCGCGCAACACCGGTTTATCGGGGTGGCTCCATTGCGAGCGGGTAAACGCGGCTTGGGGCCGTTTAGAGAGTGCAAAGCGCATAAATTCGCTCCATGCCGGCACGACGATAAGGCCGCCGGTCTTGTGCGCCATAGGACTGTTGTCGTTATTGCCGGCCCACACGCCTACCGCCACGTTTGGCGTATACCCGACCACCCACGCGTCGCGGTAGTCGTTGGTGGTACCGGTTTTGAGCGCCACATCCTGCGAGAAGTTGCGATAGCCGCCGAGCCCCAGTGGCGTCGCCGCCGCCGTGTCGGAGAGGATGTCGTTTATCTGCTCGGCGACCGCCGGTTCGAGCACCTGGGAGCCGGTAGGCTCGCTGTTGTCCTCGACCACGCGGCCGGTCGGGTCCTCGATGCGCAGTATGGCGGTCGGCTCGTAGCGCACACCGTTATTGGCGAAGACGCCGTAGGCGCTTGTCATGTCGAGCGGGGTAACCTCGCCGCCGCCGAGCACGAGCGTCAGCCCATAACGCGCCGGGTTTGCGAGCGTCGTGATACCCATCGCTTTGGCAAGCCGCAACACGTCACTGAGGCCCGCAAGGTAGAGTACTTTGACCGCCGGCACGTTGATAGACTGCGCCAAGGCG
The DNA here is from genome assembly GCA_964367315.1 of uncultured Candidatus Saccharibacteria bacterium. Classification (GTDB taxonomy): domain Bacteria; phylum Patescibacteriota; class Minisyncoccia; order Phycocordibacterales; family SBAW01; genus GWA1-54-10. Next base: position 2,149 of record CAYIWV010000010.1, read on the forward strand.
TTGCGCAGCGTCATTGGGCCGCGGAAGTTGTTGTCATAGTTAATGGGGGAGTAGCAGTCGCCCTCGCTTGTCATGGTAGTGGGTGCGCAGGCGGTCGAAAACTGCGTGCGTACGTCGAAGACCACCGTGTCCGGCGTATAGCCCTTGCGCAGGGCCTCGGCGTAGGCAAAGGGCTTGAACGCGGAGCCTGGCTGGCGGCCGGGTTTTGCCGCAGCGACATTGTAGGCGCCGGGGATTTGGTCGTCGAAGTAGTTGCGCGAGCCGACCATGGAGAGGATTTGGCCTGAGCCCGGGTCTATAGCGACCAGCGCCATGTTAGTGGCATTGAACGCCTCCACGTTCTCCATCGCCTTGCGGAAGACGATTTTTTCGGCCTCGGCCTGCAGTTCCGTGTCGAGCGTCGTAATAACGCGCCAGCCGCCGCGCTGGAGCGCCTCCTCGCCGTATTTTTCCTCCAAGTACTGTTCGACGTAAAAAACAAAGTGCGCCGCGATAATGGATGCGTCGCGCGGCGGCAAAAAGTCCACTCTGGCCTGCTTTGCATCGTCGCGCTCGGACTCGTTTATATAGCCGTGCTCGTACATTTTCTCCAGCACGAGGTTTTTACGCGCCTCGAGCCTGTCGTTGTGGCCGGTTTCGGCATCGATGCGGTAGGGCGAGAGGCGCGTGGGCGCCGGGAGTACCGCCGCGAGGTACGCCGCCTCGGGCAGGGTGACATCGCTCGCATGTTTGCCGAAAAAGGTCATCGACGCCTCCTCGACGCCGTAAATGACGCCGCCGTAGGGAGCCTGGTTGAGGTAGAGCTCGAGTATTTGATCCTTAGACATCGCGCCCTCGAGCTTCATCGCCAGCACCCACTCTTTCAGTTTGCGGGTGACGGTTTTATCGGCGGTTAAGACCGACAGCTTGATGACCTGCTGCGTGATGGTCGAGCCTCCCTGGCCGCTCAAGAGCTCGCTTTGCATGAGGTTGGTGAATATCGCGCGCAAAATGGCGGTCGGCTTGATGCCTTTGTGGGTGTAAAACTCCGGGTCTTCGATCGCGATGATTGCCTGCTGGATGTAGGGCGAGACGGCCGAGAGGGGGATAAGCGTGCGGCGCGCGTTGCTGTTGAGGTCGAAGAGGAGCGTCTCGCCAGTGCGGTCGTAGAGTTTGACCGACTGCTCGGTCTTGATGTCCTTTAGCGTGGAGAGATCGGGGAGCTGGAGCGTCCCGGCCCATAAAAAAAGAACCCCGCCAAAAAAGAAGCCCCCGCCGAGCCCGTAGATGGTGATCTCGCGCCAATGCGTACGCACATAAGACGCCCCCCGGTCGAAGTGCCGGTCCGCTTGGCGGAAGAGGGGGTCAAGCTTTTTTTGGGAGTCCCGCCAAAGCGAGCGCATGGAGGCATTCTACCATTGATTTGCGTTTGTGATAGAGTCATTGGTATGGGATTTTTTAGCCGCGCCAAGCCGGTGACGGATGCAAAGAAAATAGATGAGCTTTTAACCCGCGGGGTCGAGAACGTGATTCCGCGCGACCTGGCGAAAAAGAAGCTCGCCTCGGGCGAGCGCATACGGGTGTACTTGGGTATTGATCCAACCGGGGCGCAATTGCACCTCGGCCACTCGGTGCCGTTGCGCAAATTAAAGGCGTTTGCCGACCTGGGGCACGAGGTAATCTTTGTGGTCGGCGGCTTTACCGCGATGATCGGGGACCCGTCGGGGCGCGATACGCTCCGCCCGGCGCTTACCCGAGAACAGGTTAAAGAAAACTTCCGAACCTATAAGCGCCAAGCCGAAAAAATCCTCGACTTCTCGAGCGTGACGATCCGCTACAACGACGAGTGGCTCGCCCCTTTAACGCTTAACGATATCGTCAAGCTCGCGAGCAATTTTACCGTCCAGCAGATGCTCCAGCGCGACATGTTCGAGAAGCGCATCAAAGACGGCAAGCCGATCGCGCTCCACGAATTCCTCTACCCCCTGATGGTCGGGTACGACTCGGCCGTACTCGACGTTGATGCCGAGCTCGGCGGCTCGGACCAGGAGTTCAACATGCTTGCCGGGCGGCAGCTGCAGAGCGCGCTCAAGAAGCGCGACAAGTTCGTGCTCACCACCAAGCTTATCGAGGGTACGGACGGCCGTAAAATGAGCAAGACGTACGGCAACTGCATTTACTTGGAGGACGCTCCGGCGGATATGTACGGCAAGGTGATGTCGGTAAGAGACGAGCTTATGCCGGTGTACTTCGAGACCTGCACGGACATCCCGATGGACGAGGTGCAAAAACTTCTTGCCAGCCACCCGCGCGACGCCAAGCAACGGCTCGCGAAAGAAATTGTAACCATGTACCACGGCGCCGATGCCGCACAGGCCGCCGCGGCAGGGTTTATGACCGCCGATGCCGCAACAGAGCTGCACATGCGCGACGGCGCCACTTTGCGCGATATCGCGAACGATATCGGCGTTTCGATGAGCGAACTGCGCCGGCTGGTGGAGCAGAAGGCAATCGACCTCAACGATGAGGCGCTTGTCTCGATAGACGCGCCGCTTGCCCCCGGCGTGCTTAAGGTGGGGAAGCATCGCTTCTTTAAACTGACAAACTAAAACCCCGCCCTAGCTTTTTTGGAGCGCGGGGCGGGGTCCTCTCTTATATCTCTTCGTCGGGGATGTCTAATTCATCCTCATCGTCCGCGTCATCGTCGGTCTCGGGCAACTCTACGCCCTCCTCCTCCGGGTCATCAAGCAAGAACTCGCGCTTGAACTCGTCGTCCATACGTTGTCTTTATTTTTTTTAATTACGCACACCAGAGTTGTATCAAATTATCGGATGCTTGCAAGACAAGTAATCCCCACGGCAATGGCATCGAGCTCGTCGTCAAGGCGCTCCCCTCGGGGAAGGGGCAGTAATTTCGGCACCATAAGCGCGATTGCCGCCTTGTCGCTGCCCCCATGGCCGGTCACTGCGACCTTAACCTCGAGCGGGGTGTACTGGTGCACGGGGAGGCCGCGCGCCGCGGCAAGGTAGGTAAGGACGCCGCGCACCTCGGCCACCTGCATGGCGGTCTTTGCATTGTTTTTGAAGTAGACTTCTTCGAGCGCGACGCACTGCGGTTGCCACTCGTCCATAAGCTGCTCGGCCGCCGCGCCTATTTCTTTGAGGCGCTCGGGGAAGGAGAGAGAGGCCGAGGTTTGGATGCAGCCGGAGTGGCGCAGAACATCCTTGCCCTTTTCTCTATCCAACACCGCAGTGCCCAGACGCTCGTACCCGGGGTCAAATGCAAGGACGCGCATATCCTTATTATGCCGCGCTTGTGTACACCTCGCTGATGTCATCGTGCTCCTCCAGAATATCGCTCAGCTCTGCCATTTTCTGCGCGTCTTCGTCGCTTAGCTCGATGGGAGACAGCGCCTCGAGCTTGCCCTCCGCATTTTTGCTAAACGCCCACATCGCGGCGCCCGGCGTTGCCAGAGAACCGCCGTGCAAACCGAGTAGATGTTTTAGCTCCTGTGACGTACGATTGCGGCTGTCGGTGTAGCCCTCGATGATGAGCGCACAGCCGCCCGGGCCGTACGCCTCGTACACGACATGCTCGAGCTCCTTTTCATCCGATTTGCTAAGGGCTCGCTCGATGTTGTCGTTCGGCATGTTGGCCTCCCGCGCCTTCTCTATCGCGGTGCGCACCCCTGGTGCCGTCTTGTCGCCCCTGGCTTTTTTGAGCTCGACGCCGATGATTTTGACCAGCTTGCTGAAGAGTTTTGCCTTTTGGGCATCGGTCTTGCCCTTAACGTGCTTTAACTTCGCCCATTTAGAGTGCCCAGCCATATGAGGTTAGAGTAGCGCACAGAAATTGTCACGGCAACTATATACACATAACCTTATTTGTAACGGTCGTGCACAATAAGGTTAAGGGATTTTTAACTATAGCAGGCGCTCGTTCAAATCTGCCGGGGGCGTTTTGCCGACATGCTCGTACGCTTTTTTTGTGGCGACGCGGCCGCGGGGGGTGCGCTCGATAAGCCCCAGCTGCAACAAAAACGGCTCATGCACTTCGGAAATTGTCGCCGGCTCTTCAGAGAGGGCGGCGGCAAGCGCGCTCACGCCCGCCGGGCCGCCATTAAAGCGGTTTATCAACACCGTAAGCAATTTGCGGTCGAGCGGGGTCAAGCCCAACACATCGACCTCGAGCATACCCAAGGAGTCACTGACCATTTTTGCCGAGAGCATCTCGCGCTTTAACTGTGCGTAGTCCCGGGCGCGCTTCAGTAAATAGTTTGCCGTGCGTGGCGTGGCGCGGCTGCGCTTGGCGATTTCCTGCACACCCTCGGCGTCTATATCTACCCCGAGTATTTTTGCCGAGCGTTGTACTATTTTTGCGATATCATCCTCGCTGTAAAACTCGAGTCTAAACGTGCCGCCGGAGAAGCGGCTGCGCAGCGGCGCCGAGAGGTCGGCCACGCGCGTGGTGGCGGCAACTAGGGTAAACGGCGGCAAGGGGAGCTCTATGGTGCGGGCGCTCGGACCTTTACCGATGATGATGTTTAAGACCCCAGACTCCATCGCGGGGTAGAGGACCTCCTCGATCGAGCGCGGCAAGCGGTGTATCTCGTCGATAAACAAAATATCGCCCACCCCCATGTTGGTCAGCAGAGCCGCCAAGTCGCCCACACGCTCGATGGCCGGGCCGGAGGTCGAGCGCAGGGTGCCGCCAAGCTCGCGGGCTATCAAATGGGCAAGGGTGGTCTTGCCAAGCCCCGGCGGGCCGTAAAAAAGGATATGCTCGGGCGGGGTTGCGCGCTCCTTTGCGGCCGATATAAGGATGTGGAGGTTGTTTTTAACCGCCTCCTGGCCCACATAGTCGTCCCAGCTTGCGGGGCGCAGGGTGGCGTCTAAAAATACGGGGTTCTCTACAGCGGGGCTCTCGGGGGTAGGGTCGCTTGACATGTAAATAATGCTGTGCTAGGCTGTCTTTAGCTGCTCTCCCACCAAGGGAGCGCTTTTTGTTGGGAAGAGTATACCCTCAAGCAATACAACCCTCACCGGTCGGAGCTTTGCCGAGGACGATCTGGCCATTTGTTTACTCAAACTGCCGCGAGATCTATCCTTAGGTTCCGTCTCCACGCTATCGCTTGCGATAGTGCGTGTTGCTTGGTGGTATACTCGCCCTAACCCTTCGACCAGCTCAGGCCAAGCTGCTTTTTACTCTACACGGGAGAATCCGCAACGCAATGTTGCGATTTTTTTATTGTGTGTCCAAGTCGACGACGCGCGTGAGCTCCTCGAGGCTCGTGACGCCGCGCAAGACTTTAATGATGCCGTCTTGCGGCATGGTGGGGATACCCTGCGGCGCCGCGGCCGCGGCGATTTCCCGCTCGCTCGGCTTACTGCGCAGTATCGTCTCTATTGCCGAGTCCATGAACACCGCCTCGAAGATGCCGATGCGGCCCTTGTAGCCGCGGCCGCCGCACTCGGGGCAGCCCTCCGGTTTCGGGCTCCATACCTTGCTCGTATCTCCCGGCACCAGGGTTTTGTCGGTCACGGCGGCGAGGTGGCGGTCGATAACCGCTTTTTCTTCGGCGGTCGGCGTGTGCTCGGCCTTGCAGCTGCTGCAGAGCTTGCGCACGAGGCGTTGTGCGAGCGCGACCGAGACGGCGGATGAAATAATTTTCTCATCCACTCCGAGGTCGATCAGCCGGGGGAAGGACCCCGCCGCATCGTTGGTGTGGAGCGTGGAGAACACCAGGTGTCCGGTGAGCGCGGCGTTGATCGCGACCTCGGCCACCTCGGCGTCGCGGATCTCGCCGACCATGATGATGTCCGGGTCCTGCCGCAAGGCGGAGCGCAGCCCCGAGGCGAACGTGTAGGTTTTTTTGTCGACTTGTGTCTGTACGATACCGGGCAGGTGGTACTCGATTGGGTCTTCGATTGTAATTATCTTGGTACCGGATGAGTTTACCTTGCGCAAAAAGGCGTAGAGCGTGGTCGTCTTGCCCGAGCCGGTGGGGCCGGTGGTCAAAATCATGCCGTTGGGTTTTAGTATCTCTTTACCGAGCCGCTCGAGGAGTTTCGGCTCGAGCCCGAGCTCCTCGAGCGGGACGCCGATCGATTTTGGGTTAAGGAGGCGCAACACGATCGTCTCCGCGTAGTTGCCGGGGAGGATGGACGTGCGGATCTCGATGTCGTCGCCCTTAACTTTAATGGAGAAGCGCCCGTCCTGCGCCTCGTCGGTGACGTTTAACTTGAGCCCCGAGAGGAGCTTCATGCGAGAGAGCATCAACCGGTAGGTCTCGTGGTCGAAAGCGACGACGTCGATCAAGACGCCGTCGAGCCGGTAGCGCAGGCGCACCTGGGTTTCCTCCGGCTCCATATGGATATCGGATGCACCGGTCGACATCCCGCCCGCGAGTATCACCTCGAGTATCCGCGTGATGCGGTAGGCGCGCTTGAGCGTAATCGCCTCGTTAATTTGCGCGCTGATGTCGGCGAGGCTGCGCACCTCGTTCATGAGCTGCTCGAGCTCGGCACTCGAGAGCTCAAAGACGCCGGCCTTGGTCTCGGTGGCGTAGGAGAGGTCGGCATAGCGCTGGTACGCGCGGCGCAGGCTCTCTTGCGAGCACATGAAAATCGTTACCTCGTAGCCCTGTTCGGTTAGTTTTTGCGCCAATGCTTTTACTTTTGGGTTCTCCGGAGCGCGCACCGCGACCGAGAGCCGCTTGCCGACGCGGCCGAAGGCCGCGGCCTCGGCCTCGCGCGCCTCGGCCTCGGGTATGACCCGCAGCGCATCGCTGTTGACCGCGACAAGCGTGAGGTCGACGTATTCGACGCCGTATTTTTGGCTGAGCATCTGCGCCAGCTCCTCCTCCTCGCGCCGCCTTAAAAACTCGATACGCTTCGTTTCCTCCGCATCGTTAAAGACCACCATGCCCTTATTGTATACTGCTTGCCATGACCCTGGTCCCTGTTTATGAGCTCCCGTACTTCGTGGGCAACGTGCTCTCGGCGCTCGCTATCTTGCCGGAGAAACACACGGCAACCCTGGTGACGCTCAAGGGCGAACTTGGCTCGGGCAAGACGACATTTGTGCAGGAGTTCGCAAGAAAGCTCGGCATCAAGGAGCAGATACAGAGCCCCACCTACGTGCTGATGAAGTCTTACCCTTTTTTAGGCGAGCGCACGTCGTTTGGGCGGCTGCGCCGCTACAGCCGGCTTATACACATCGATGCGTACCGGCTCGAGAGCCCCAAGGAGTTTGCAACCCTGCGCCCGGAAGAATTTTTAAACGATAAAACGGCGCTTGTATTGTTCGAGTGGCCCGAAAAAGCGGGGGGCCTTTTGCCGAAGCCCGACATCGCCCTTACCTTTAGCGCCGAGGGGGTGGGGCACATGGAGCGCATTATCGATATGGAAACGGGGAGCGATGTGGAACAATAGCGGATATGACCCCTCAGGACAAAAAACGGCTGGTTATCCTCGACACCCACGCGATACTGCACCGCGCCTACCATGCGTTGCCCGATTTTTCATCGAGCAAGGGGATGCCCACCGGCGGGCTCTACGGGCTCTTGTCAATGCTGGTCAAGATAATCAACGACTTGCGGCCCGACTATATCGCCGCCGCCGTCGATTTGCCCGGCGGCACCTTTCGCGATGCGGCGTACAAAGACTACAAAGGCACCCGCGCCGAGACCGATGACGCGCTCATCGAGCAGATAAAGCGCACTCCCGGCGTGCTCGAGGCCTTCGGCATCCCGGTGTACTCGGCGCAGGGTTTCGAGGCGGACGACGTCATCGGCACGATAGTCGAGCGCACCAAAAAAAAGAAAGATTTGGAAATAATCATCGCCTCGGGCGACAAGGACGCGCTGCAGCTTATCGAGCAGGGGCGCGTGCGGGTCTTTACGATGGGCAAAGGGTTGAGCGACACCATTATGTACGATGAGGGGAGAGTCAAAGAGCGCTACGGCTTTGGGCCCGAGGGAGTGCCCGAGCTTAAAGGTATCGCGGGCGACCCGTCGGACAACATTAAAGGAGTGCCAGGGGTAGGCGAAGGGAGCGCATTAAAGCTTTTGCAGAAGTACGGCTCGCTTAAGGCCGTGTACGCGGCGATAAAGAAGAACGGGGTAGAGAAGGTCGCGGCAGAAACGGGCGTGCAAAAGCGCTTTGTCGAGCTGGTGGCAAAAAACAAGAAGGAGGCCGAGTTCAGTAAGCTCTTGGCCACCATACGCCGCGATGTCCCGATTGATTTTGAGATTCCAAAAAAAACCTGGCGCGAGGGCGCCGACCCGCGAGCGGCACTCGATATGCTCGCCGAGTTCGAGTTTCGGGCGCTGGTGCCGCGGGTAAAGACGATACTGGGCGTTACGGGCACGGAGCCGCCCGCGGCGGCGAGCGGGGGGCTCTTTGCCGGGAGCGTCTCTGCCGATAAATTTATAAAAGCCGCCATCGCAGTGTCGGTGCTCGACAGCACCATTGCCGACCCGGCGCTCGACGATGTGTTGCGCATGGGCAAGTCGAACGACTTTGACGAGGCGTTTAAGAACCTCGAGCGGCAGATTGCCGAGAAAGAATTGGACTTCGTATACCGCACAATAGAGCTACCCCTCGCGCCCGTACTGCGGGGCATGGAGCGGCGGGGGATTAAGGTAGACAAGAAATTTCTTTTAAAACTCTCTCAGGAGTACTCGGCCGAGCTCGAAAAAATCGCCGCACGCATCTACGCGCATGCGGGGGGCGAGTTTAATGTAAGCTCGCCGAAGCAGTTGGGCGACGTGCTCTTTGACAAACTGGGGCTCGAGACGAAAAAGAAGACCGCGGGCGGGCAGCGCTCAACGAGGGAGTCAGAGCTGCAGAAGCTTGCAGGCGTACACCCGATTATCGAGGATATTTTGGCGTACCGTGAGTTAAGCAAGCTACTTTCTACCTACATAGACGCGCTGCCGACGATGCTCGACGCGCAGGACCGCGTACACACGCGCTACGTGCAAATTGGCGCGGCGACCGGCCGCATGGCCTCGCTCGATCCGAACCTGCAGAATATCCCCATTAAGAGCGAGTTGGGGCGTGCGATCCGCCACGCCTTTATTGCGGACAAGGGCAATACGCTCGTGTCCTTCGACTACAGCCAGATCGAGCTGCGCCTGGCGGCGATACTATCGGGCGACAAAGGGCTGCAAGAAATATTTAAAGACGGCCGTGACGTGCACACCGAGGTGGCGGCGCGCGTGTTTGGTAAAAACTCCCCGCTCCCCAGCTACGAGCAGCGCCGCAGGGCCAAGGTTATTAACTTTGGCATCCTCTACGGCATGGGTGTTACCGCGCTGCAGCAAAGCCTGGGTACCGTACGCCGCGAGGCGCAGGAGTTTTATAACCAGTACTTTGCGGCATTTCCGCGGCTGGCCGCGTACTTAGACGAAGTAAAGGCCGAGGCCGCACGGCGAGGGTACACGCAGACGCTCTTTGGCCGGCGGCGGTATATGGACGGCATACATTCTGCCATACCGTACGTGCGCGCGGCGGCCGAGCGCATGGCGATAAACGCACCGCTACAGGGCACCAACGCCGACCTTATTAAGTTGGCGATGATACAGATAGACAAGGAAATGCCGGGGATACTCCTGCTGCAGGTACACGACGAGCTGGTGTTTGAGATGCCGGAAGGGAAGGTTAAAGAGTGCGCGCCGCGCATTAAGGAGATAATGGAGGGAGTCATGCCTAAAAAAGAGAGCCGTGGCGTGCCGATAACGGTGGAGGGCAAGATGGGCGACAATTGGGGCGACATGCAAAAAGTATGATTAAAATTTTTGTAAACAAAAAAGCGAAAGGTGAGGAGCTTAAGTGGGAGTCGCTTGGCATAGAGGAGCTTGTATCGATTGCTTCGACGCCCGCGCTGTTCGGCGGCAACAAGACCTACGTGCTCCAAAAAGGGCTCGAGGCGCTCATCGACGTGGCGGATGCGCTCAGCGAATCTCCGCACACCTTTATTTTCGAGGAGGAGAAGCTGCTTAAGGCCGAGCGCACCAAGGTAGAGAGGTTGGGCGGCAAAATCGAAGAAATGAAAAAAAATCCGCCAGCTGGCGGATGGCGTTTTGACAATTTTGGCGTGGCCGCGGCGCTTGGCGCGCGCGATCGAAAAAAATTATGGCTCGCTCTGGTGGCGTCCTTTAGGGCGGGGGAGAAGGCCGAGGCCGTCGCGGGCCTCATGTGCTGGAAGGCGAGAGCCATGCGCGACATTAACTTATCCCGCACCCTTACGTGGCTCTACCACGACTCCCACCGCGGCGCGGGCGACCTCGAACTTTTGCTAGAGCGCTTCGCGTTAACCTTATGAAAGAGCTTGAAGCGACGTACGATAAAATTGCCGAAGATTGGTCTAAAGACCACAATGGCGACAGCTGGTGGGTCGAGGGGACCGAACATCTTGTCTCTTTGCTGCCTCATGGTGCGTCGATACTCGACGTGGGCTGCGGTACCGGGCACAAGACAAAATATTTTTTTGAGAAAGGGTTAGCGGTGGTGGGGGCCGATTTTTCTGAAGGGATGCTTGCCGTGGCGAAGCGCGAAGTGCCCGGCGCGCGTTTTATGAAGCTCGATCTGTATGATATCGACCAGGCTCCCGACCGGTACGACTGCGTGTTTGCTCAGGCGGTCTTTCTCCATATCCCGAAAAAAGACGTCGTCTCTATATTGGAGAAAGCAAAGAAGATTCTTAACCCGGGCGGGTATGTGTATGTCGCCGTGAAAGAAGCCTGGCCGGGACAGCCGGATGAGAGAGTGGAGGTCGAGAATGACTACAGCTATGAATACCGGCGTTTTTTCAGCTACTTTACTGCCGAAGAGTTTCGATCATATTTTAAGCAGGCGGGCTACACCGTCATGCACGAGAGCATCACCCCCATCGGCAAAACCCGCTGGCTGCAGATGATCGCAAAAGCATAACAAGGTCTATGATTCCTCCTCCAGCACTTCACCCTGACGCTATAAGAAAATGGCGGGCACCGCGCGGTGCCCGCCATTGTCAGCCGGTTGCGGGCGGGGGTCCTGTCCAGAAAACGTCCCGCCCCAGCATATCCTTGCTCCCAACCTCGACGAACCTCCGCATGACGGGGAAACCCTCGGTTGCTCGCAGCTTCTTGACGATGTGGTGCTGGTACGTGAACTCCATGCGCTTGAGCGACTTCTCGCATACCGGGTCCATCAGCTCGAACATCGGTTCGAGCTTATCCAGTGCGTCTACAAAGCGCGCCTCGGGGGTCGAGCGCTCATCGTACTCGCGCCAGCGTTCGTAGCCGAGATGCCGGATTAAGGGCGGCAGATGATCGAAGACAAACCGCGCATCCTCCCGCTCCTGTTGTTCGTGAGCCGCGGTTTTGAGATGGTAGGGCTTGTCGCCGTTCGGAATCTCCCCAAAGTCGTGGAAGGTAATCAGGGAGCAGACGGTACCGACGTCGAGCAGGCGCTTCGGATCCTCCAGTGGCAAGAAGTAGTGCATCAGGTAGAGTAGGGCAAACTTATGCTCTGCTACCGACTCGGTATGCACGCTATGATCCCGCTCGGTCCCATAGCGCATGGTGCGCTTTAGCCTATAACCAAGCTTGAGGCTGTAGATTGTTGCGAGTATCTCCTCGTCTGACGCGCGGAGAACCGATTCTGTATCATGCATCGCAAAGGGCTCCTGCTAAATCTCCCCCCACATTAGCATAGGGCCGCCGCCAGAGCGTCTCTATAAAAATCAGGCTATTTTTGCTATACTCTTGTCAATCCGCAAAGGCGGATTTTCCCGCCCATAGCTCAGTTGGTAGAGCGGCTCCCTTTTAAGGAGAAGGTCCTTGGTTCGAATCCAAGTGGGCGGACTTGTATTTTTTAAAGCGGGAGGTCGCGGGCGAAGGCACCGGCACCGGTAAGCAGGAGCGAGAGGAGTATCGCCACAAGGAGCAGGTAGGCCGTGCGCGAGAGCGGGAAAATGTCCGAGTACCGGCGCACGAAGAGCGCGCCCTTAAGCGAGCCCAGGGCGCCGAGGAGCGCCGCTATTTGCGTGTAGTAACCTGCGCCGAGCATCGCCGCTATCGCCAAATGCGCCGCTGCGGCCACGCCGCCTATCCAGGTCGACCGCCCAATGAGGGGGAAGTGCCGTTCGGCAATTTTGTCGCGGTGCGTCCAAAAAAAGTATGCGCTGTAGGCAAACGCAAGCGCCGCCGCCAAACGCAACAGCGTCGGGGCGAAGAACGAGTAGGTAAGAAGGTCGGGGAAGGGGGTAAGCATAGTGCTTTAAGTATCGATGGTTAATTATTTTGCTCGACGGCATTCGGCGATACTTCAGACGGTCCCGAACCATTCGGGCCGTATGCGCCGCCAGAGCCTATGGGCGGCGGCGGCGCCAAAAATATCCCGCGCAAATCGGCCCGCTCGGGCCCGCCGTTTTGGTACCAGAGGTATATAAGGAGGCCGAGCACGGCAAAAAAGCCAAAAAGAAACTGCCAATGAGTCATGCCGCTTTTGTGCTCCTCCTCCTCGGCCATTAATTAATTGTACCCCAGCTTTGTGAGCTCTTCGGTGGCGACATCCCGGTCGCTCCACGGCATTTTTTTGCCGTGCGCGAGCATGAGATACGGGTCGGTACCCTTGCCGGTGATGAGCACGGCATCGCCGTCTTTTGCCTCGGCAAGCGCCGCGGCGATTGCGTTGCGCCTATCGACAATGCGCGTTGGCACATGGTTGGCGAAGCCTTTGGCGAGGTCGGCGAGGATCGACTCGCTGTTTTCATCATACGGGTCGTCATCGGTAAGGAACGCGGCATCGCAGTAGGTGTCGGCCATGGCGCCCATGCGCGCGCGCTTGGCCTTGTCGCGCCCGCCGCCCGTCGCGCCCAAGACGCAGATAAGCCTCCTGCGCTTGCCCGTATTTGATAAAGAAGCATATGTTTCATACAGCGCCTCGAGCGACTCCGGCGTGTGCGCATAGTCGACGACGACCGCAAAGGGTTGCCCCTGCTCGATGCGCTCCGCCCGGCCGGCGATCGGTGGCAGATGCTCGAGCGCGCGTTTCATCACCAACGTGTCGATACCGAGCGCGTTGCCGAGCGTAAGCGCCGCAAGACAATTTTTTACGTTGAAGAGGCCGGGGAGCGGCACGCTAAACAGCTCGCCCTGCCACACAAACCGGGCGCCCGTTTCGTCCGCGCTGTAGGGCTTTGCGTCGTTAAGCGAGTAGGGCGCGCGCACGTCGGCCTCGGTAGCGAGGAATTTTGTGCCGTAGGCATCGTCTTGGTTGGCAACAATGGTACGCGGGCGCTTTGGCGAGCGCGCAAGCGCGCGGGCGAGCTCGAGCTTGGCCTCGGCATACCGCTCAAAACTGCCGTGCCGCTCGATATGCTCCGGCGTAAGGTTGGTAAACACGAGCGCGTCAAGGTCTATCCCCGCGTGGCGGTGCTGCAAGACGCCCTCGGAGGTCATTTCGATGACTGCATGGGTGCAACCCGCCTTGGCCGCATCGCGCATAAACTTTTGCAGGCGCCCGCGGCCGGGCATCGTCATTTTGTACAGATTGCGCTCGGTCTCCTCCCCAATAACAAAGTGGATAGTCGATGCAACGGCGACGGTATGCCCTTCTTCGCGCAGTATGGCCGCGACCATTTCGGACACGGAGGATTTGCCCTTGGTGCCGGTAATGCCGATGACGGTCAGCGTGCGCGACGGGTAGCCATACCACCACGCCGCCCCCGTGGCCCATGCAAAATGGTAAAGGGACAGGATTGGGGAGGGGATGAGTGTGCGTAAAATAGTCACGATGGAGTGCCGAGATACTTAAGCGCGGCCTGCAGCTGCTCCCTGGTCTCGCCCATGGGGACATGCTTGAGCGCCCGGCGGGCCTCCTCGGCGCTGTACCCGAGGCTAAGTAGTGCATCGATGATATCGCTCCCGCCCGCGGCAACCCCGGCATCGGGCGCGACCTTGTCTTTAAGCTCGACCACGATGCGCTCGGCGCTCTTTTTGCCGATACCGAATATTTTTGTGAGCGCGGTGGCGTCGCCCGCCGCGATGTGCCGCTTGAGAGTGACGATGTCGGAGACGCTCATGATGGAGAGCGCCGTTTTAGGGCCTATGGAGGAGACCGTCATGAGCTGCTTGAAAAAAGCCATGTCGGCGCGGGAGGCGAAGCCGTACAGGTCTATCGCATCGTCGCGCACAACCGTGTATATAAAGAGCGTCGTACGCGCCCCCGGCTCCAATGAGAGGGAGAGGGGGACCCGAACCGCGTAGCCCACGCCCCCGACATCGAGGAGCGCCTCGCCCGGCGAGAGCGGCTCTATGACCCCGGTTAGCTTGCCTATCATGCCCTTATAGAGTACACTCCGCGCATGGCAATTACCAAGTCGGCCAAGAAAGCGCACCGGGCCAGCCTCCGCAAGAAGGCCTTTAACGATGCCCGCCGCAAGGCCTTGCGGGGAGCTCTTAAGGAGGTCCGCCTCGCCACGAAGGGCGATGCAAAAGCGCTTGCCGCGGCCTACCAGGCTATCGACAAAGCGACGAAGCGCGGGCTCATGCACAAAAACACCGCCGCCCGCCGCAAGGCCGCAGTGGCCAAAGCCCTTAAGGCACGCTAAAGTAAAAGAACTGCTCTCGTAGTTCAATGGATAGAACGCAAGCTTGCGGAGCTTGTAATGT
>CAYIWV010000011.1:0-15952 GCA_964367315.1 uncultured Candidatus Saccharibacteria bacterium
CAACAAAAAAGAGGTCACCACCAAAAATGTCCGTAAGCAGGCGTTCGAGGGTACGGTGCTTTCGGTCAAGCACGGCACCGAGTCGGGCGCGATGTTTACGGTGCGCAAGGTCTCCTCGGGCATCGGGGTAGAGAAGATTTTTCCCCTCTACTCGCCGAATATCGACTCTGTCGAGATCTTGCGTCGCACGCGCACGCGCCGCGGCAAACTGTACTTTATCCGCCGCAAGGCCGCCTACGACGTTAAGCGCGCCATGCGCCGCCAGCTCGCGGTCGAGCCTAAGGCAGCCGCAGTCGAAGCACCTGCAGAGGAGACTCCTCAAATTACCGAAGCTGCGGTAGAGTAATCATTGTTCGACACCCATGCCCGGGTGGTGAAATTGGTATACACGCATCCTTGAGGTGGATGTGCCGCAAGGTGTGGAGGTTCGAGTCCTCTCCCGGGCACTACAAACAAATGACCCCGACGCTTGTGGTGGGGCTTTTTTGTTTGTCGCCGGGTAATGGACTATAATGCCGGGGCGGGCACCCGTTGAGCACAATGGGTCGCGCGAGTAGGGCCGAGAGGAGAGAGGAGCGACGGCGACGAGCGAGCGCTTGGCCGAGTCCTCTCTATCCCTCTAGCAGTTCTAATCTTGAATGGTGAGAGTGATTTTCTAGGTGTATAGTGTGGCGGTATGGCAAAATTAAACAGTCCAATAGGATGGTTCTTTTTGATAGCAATCTTCGGTTACCTTTTCTCAAGCAACGGACGCTTTGAAGATTTTGCAGTTTTTGTACTTGCAGTAATCGTTGCCAAACTGGTGGAGATCATTACCCGCCTCGACCAAGTTTCTGAAAAAGAAAGGGATGAGAGAATTTCAGGACATAACAAAATGGTTTTGGATAATTACCACAAGGAGCGAGAGGAGCGTTCTAAGGCCTAATGCGGCTTGTATCCCCAATATCCTCTATTGACTTAGTGACATTCACCCACAAGACTTAATCACATGGAAAATATTTATCCGCGAGTTCCAATTATTGCGTCCGATGTTTTTAGGTGGAAAGATGTTTGGTATTATCAGTTGGGGAATAGAACTTGTCGTGTTAGGGACTTTTCCCAATGCGGAAGTATAATTGGAGCATGAAAAGCCTTTACAGTATTTCAAAAGGACAACTAATTACCCTTTGGGTTTTTGGCGGTATCGCCTTCTTGTGGGCATGGGACAGAATATCCGTTTATTCTCACGCGGAGGTCGAAACCTTCATTGTCTGGGCAGTACCCCTTATTCTCGTCTTCTATACGATAGGGTGGTGGAATAATAAGCAACCTCATTAAATTGTTGAGAATCCTATGTTTTGACAGGTTCCAACTTCGTATACTCATCTGCACCTATTTGGTAAAGCAAAAGGCCGGCGAGATGTCTCGCCGGCCTTTTCGCCCGTTACTTTGCGAACAAGAGCAGCAGTGCGGCCACAACGAGTGCTGCCGAACCGATGCAAAGCAGAAGACCTAGCCGCGGGTGGGTACCCTTGTCGGGCCCGCTCCATTCCGGGTGGTTGTCACCTCCGGCATCATCGGGTTTCATAACCCCTCCTTTTGGCCGGTAGTACCGGCCGTGCGCTGGAGCTAGGGCCCGTTATAACAGCCTTATCGTTTTTATACAAGCGCGAACATAGACTTTTTGGGTTAAAATCGGTATAATTTTTTGCACGGTGGACGTAGCTCAGCTGGTAGAGCTCCGGTTTGTGGTACCGGCGGTCGTGGGTTCGAGCCCCATCGTCCACCCCCGATTTACAAAACGGTATGAAGGACGACAATATTCAAAAAACAGCGCTTAAGGTTACGCGGTGGGTCGGCTCGCCGCGGTCCATCGTCGTGCACACGCTCGTGTTCATGGCGAGCTTCGGCGCGGCATACCTTGGCGCGCTTAGCTTCGACCGCATGCTGCTTATCCTCACCACTATCGTGTCGCTCGAAGCAATCTACCTGGCGATATTCATCCAGATGTCGGTCAACGCGCAGGGCGCCGTTATACAGGAGGTCGAGCAGGATATCGACGAGATTCAGGAGGATATCGAAGATATCCAGGTAAACGAGGAGGAGGACGAGGTCCGCGACCTTAAAGAGGAGAGGACGCTCGAGGAGCTGCGCGCCGGGCTGCAAAAATTAATGGAGAGCGTCGAGCGGATGCAGCACAAATAGTTCGGCATGACTCACTATAAACAGCCATGATACAAAAAACACGCGGATTTTGGTCGGAGTTTCGGAGCTTTGCCGTCAAAGGCAACGCATTCGAGCTAGCTATCGCGGTTGTGGTGGGCAACGCTTTTAGCGGCGTTGTTAACTCGCTGGTGGGAGACATCCTTACGCCGCTCCTGGGGATGGTGACCAACAACGTCGATTTTAAGACGCTGGCCTTTGCGGTGCGGCCGGAGGTCGTCGTTAAGTACGGCGCGTTTTTGCAGGCGCTCTTCAACTTCCTCCTTATTTCTGGGTCAATATTTATTGTCTTTAAGCTCATTACCGCAGCGCGCAAGCGCCTCTTCCGCGAGCAGGAGGCGACCCCGCCGCACGAAAAGCCTGCGCAAGAGCGCCTGCTGGAGGAAATTCGCGATTTGCTGAAAGAAAAGGGGGAGGTGGTATAGTACCCCTATGCTGAAAAAAATTGAGCTTACTCCTCCTGTAGCAATCATCATCTGCGGCGTTATCATTGCAGCCGCCATCGTTTTTATAAACCGCTACCCGGGCCCCGCGGCGGGCGCGGCCGCCGATGCGGAAAAGGGGGAGTACGTCAAGGCGAATGTTCCTGCGCCGACTGCCGAGGACCATGTGTATGGCTCGCGCCAGGCAAGCGTTTTTTTAATCGAGTACTCGGACTTCGAGTGCCCGTTCTGCGCGCGGATACACCCGACGCTTAAGCGCCTGGTCGACGAGTCAAACGGGTCGGTGGCGTGGGTGTACCGGCACTTTCCTCTGACAAGCATCCACAACCAGGCGCGTCCAGCGGCCGTTGCGAGCGAGTGCGTCGCGGCGCAACTTGGCAACGACGGCTTTTGGAGTTTTGCAAACCTGATGTTCGAAAACAACGGCGCAAATCAGCGCGCGATGAGCGCGTCATTCTTTGCCTCGGCCGCCGGGCAGCTTGGTATTAACCCTATTGCCTACAACACCTGCATCGCCTCTGATGCGTACAATGCCGCGATAGACCGCCAAGCCGGGGAGGCGTATGCATCCGGCGGCACCGGCACCCCCTACACCGTGGTGTACGGCAACGGACTCCAGGTACCCGTCTCGGGCGCGCTCCCGTACGAGCAATTTAAATCGGTAATACAACAGGTTAAGACCCGTCAGCAATAACGCGCATCATTAATAATTTATTCATACTCGTATGGACGCATTATTTAACGGTCCTTGGGGCGACAAGACCCGCACCGCGGTGTTCGTCGTCATCGTGTTGCTCGCGGTGTTTTTGGGGCTAAAGGCGGTTTCGGAGATCCAGGCAATGCGCTATATCGGCGCGGGCGTGATGCCGGCCAACACCATATCGGTCCAGGGCTATGGTGAAACGACCGGCGTGCCGGATATCGCCACGTTTACATACTCGGTTGTCTCGCTCAAACCCACCGTCGCGGCGGCGCAAGAAGACGCGGCCGCCAAAGCAAACGCCACGACCGCCTACCTTAAGGAAGCGGGCGTCGCCGAGCGCGATATCCAGACCAGCAACTACTCGATCTACCCGCAGTACGACTATGTACAGGGGTCCTGCGTAAACGGCGTGTGCCCCGGCGGCCGCCAAGTTTTGCGCGGCTACGAGGTGCGCCAGTCCACGACCATTAAGGTTCGCGACACGGCAAAAGCCGGCGACTTGCTTGCCGGAGTAGGGAGCCGCGGCGCGACCGAGGTGTCGGGGCTCTCCTTCACCTTCGACGACCCGCTGCGCGGGCAGGAGGAGGCGCGGGAGAAGGCCATTGCCGATGCGAAGGATAAGGCCGAGAAGCTCGCCGACCAACTCGACGTCTCGCTCGTGCGCATCGTCTCTTTTAACGAGAGTCAGGGTGGCACGCCGATGCCGTACCAGGCCTATGGCATGGGCGGCGCAGACTCGGTCAAAAGCGCGCCACAGATATCGACGGGGGAGAACAAGGTCGTCTCAAACGTCTCCATAACCTACGAAATCCGCTAAGCCCTGCCTGCCGGCAGGCAGGTTGACTGGATAAAAGAAAAAGAGTATTCTACAGAAAAGACCCCGGGAGGGGTTTTTTCTTAAGGAAAATCACTATGTTTAACTATCTTAACGATGTCCGCGCAGAGATGAAGCACGTCAGCTGGCCCTCACGCCGGACGACCATCTTGTACACGGTGGTGGTGTTGAGCGTGTCTGTCGCGACCGCGCTCTACCTTGGCCTGCTCGACTTCATCTTTTCGACCATTATTACTCGTATCGCCTAACTCCCATGTCCAAGCAAGATACAAGCGTCGGGCGCGCATGGTACGCCATCCACACCTATGCCGGGTACGAAAACGCGGTGGCGCGCAACCTGCGCCAGCGCATCGAATCGCTCGGCCTTACCGACAAGATATTCCAGGTAGTGGTGCCGACCGAGCGCACGATAAAAATTAAGGGCGGTCGTCGCGTCGAGGAGGAGGAAAAGGTTTATCCCGGCTATGTGCTGGTAGACATGGTGGTGGACGACCAGTCGTGGTATGTGGTGCGCAACACGCCGCGCGTGACCGGTTTCGTCGGCAGTGGCGTTAACCCGGTGCCGCTCAAACCGGACGAGGTCAACACGCTGCTTGGCCGCATGCAGGCGACCGAGGGCACGACCCGCCACGCTATCGACGTCGCCGTCGGCGACTCGGTAGTCATTGTCGACGGGCCGTTTAAGGACCTCGACGGCAAGGTGGGCGAGGTGGACGAGGCGCGCGGCAAGGTTAAGGTGCTGGTGGCGATGTTCGGCCGCGAGACGCCGGTCGAACTCGACTTTTTGCAGATTAAGAGGATTTAGGGTATTGTAGCTTCGCAAAAGTCACTTACTCCGGGAGAGATACACACGACCCCAACTCCCTCCGTAAGTAACTTTTGCTCCACGAAGACGATGGCAAAAAAAATAGTCAAAAAAATAAAGATCATAGCCCAGGGCGGCGCGGCCGCCATGACCCCGGCCATGGGCCAGGTCTTGGGCCCCGCCGGCATTAACATCGGCGAGTTTTTGAAAAAGTTTAACGACGCGTCTAAAGAGATGCGCGGCGATTTGGTGCCCGCCGAAATTTCTGTCTACGAGGACCGCAGCTACGACTTTGTGCTTAAGACGCCGCCGGCATCCTCACTCATCCTTAAGGCGCTCGGCAAAGAGAAGGGGAGCGGCAAACCGAACACCGCTAAAATCGGCACGCTCACCAAAGCGCAAGTCGCAGAGATTGCGGCTAAGAAGATGCCGGACCTCTCGGCCAACGACCCCGAGGCGGCGTTCAAAATAATCGCCGGCTCTGCCCGATCGATGGGCGTCGACGTAAAGTAGCCGTTTTCTTGGGTGGGGTGTTATTGTGTATAGAGCTTTTTGGCTAAGGAGGGCCAATGGACGAACCCAAGGGTTCTTTTATGATTGTGTCTCGCCGGCGGTCAAAGGAGTTTTGGGCTGATGGACCATATCCGCCACCTGAGTCTCCGGCGCCGGTTCACTTTGTATGCTACGAGCCTCGGCCGCGCGACAAGGCAGACTTCACCGACCGGCTGCTCGAGGCTATCAAGTAAGAAACAACCCGCCGGGAATCCCCGGCGGGCGTTTTGTTTGGTGGGCGCTACGTGCGCACGATGCGCCCGAACTCTGCAAACCTGGTGGGGAACGTGTCTCCCGCCTCTTGTTTCCACTCCGTCTCTTCCCACACAGGGTGCCACTCGCTCCGGTCCCAATGGGGGAAGTACGTGTCTCCCTCGACCTCGCCCTTCACGTAGGTGATGAAGAGATGCTCTGCCAGCGGCAAGAACGAGGTGTAGACCGTCGCGCCGCCCAGTACATAGAAATCGTAGAAGTTTCTGATTGCTGCCAGCTCAAGCGCTTGACGAGCGTCGTGGGCGACCAGGAGGTCGGCGCCGGCTTTATAGTCCCGGTTGGTGGTGAGGACGATATTGAGTCGGTCCCTGAGCGGCTTGCCGATCGACTGGTACGTCTTGGGGCCCATCACGACCGCACTCGGGGTAGTGAGTTTCCTAAACCGCTTCATATCCCGCCTTAGGCGCCATGGCATGGCGCCTTTGTTGCCGATAACCCCAGTGAGAGTCATGGCACAAATAATAGAGACTGGTGGTAGCTTCATGACCCTCTCCGGTTGACTGGTCCGCGAAAACTATACTGACTTACCGTACTTTGCACAAGCGGGATGCTGTCTGATAGGGTTACCGCAGCCAACCCGTTCTTTAGGAGGTGCACAATGGATCACACCGTTCGTACTCCGCCATCCTTGGCGAAGGCTAGGGAATCGTCTCCCGACCCCTTGCGGCTCCGGGCGCTCCGGATCCTCAAAGGGACGGCGAACTTCGACGACCGCTATGTGGCGGACCAGGCCGACCTTGTGAGGCTGGTAGAAATCCTCAGCTCCTTGGGATGCACGATTGCATTCACCATGGGGTCATGGGACTTCTTCCATCTTGGCCACTCCGACTACATCAAAAAAGGCAAGGAAGAGGCCGCCAAGATCTGTCCCGATGCCGAGCACATCATCATGGTGGTCGGCGTCGACTCGGACGACTTGGTCCGCCAACGCAAGGGCGCTAAGCGCCCCTTTGTGAAGGAGGGGGAGCGCTTGCGGCAACTGGCGCACCTGCGCTCGGTTGATATCCTCGCGCTCGAACAGACGCTGGGCGAGATGCCCAGGGTGCTACCGCATGACGTCAGAATCGTATCCGAGTCGACCAACGATTCGGTGCGGCTCGAGCGGCAGAGGCAATACTGCAGGCATCTCATCAACCTGCCGCCGCAACTGGACGACAGTGCAACGGCCCGGCTTCGGCGTCTGACGCTCGAAGGCAGCACGGAGACTCTCGAAGAGATTGAGGTAGGCCTCAAGGAACTGTTGGAGAAGATCCGTGCAAAAAAATAGCAACACCTGCCTCGTCGCGTACCTGGCGGCTCCGCATGCGGGGTACCTGGCGCTCTTCCGCAAGTACGCGGGAGCGGTGCTCTGGGTGCTCGGGGAGGAAATCATCAGTGACTTTACGCCCCTGGTGCGCAATCTCCCCGCGGTAAAGCCTCGCGAGGCCGTCAGCATGGCGCTCTCGCTCGGCATTTTTGCCAACGTGCAAGTGTTAACGAAGGAGTCACTCTCCTTCGTGCGGGGGTTCCCGCGCATCGTCATGCCGGACGAAGACGTCTCGCACGCGCTCGCGGAGAAACACTTTGGGGGCGCGCCGGTCGAGTTCGACGGCAGCTGGCGCTTGCGCTGGGACTGGAAGGCGACGACCGCTCATCGCCGGCCAGAGGTTGAGACGGTCATCTCGCATAGCGACCTTGACCGGACGCTGATGCACCGGGCCGCCAGTCTTGCGCAAAAAAGCCCGGATTGGTGGCGCCAAATAGGAGCGCTGTTGGTCCGGGACGGCGAGGTCCTGCTGGCGGCGTTCAACAGGCACATGCCGTCGGAGCAGACGGCGTACCTCATGGGCGACCCGCGCAGCAACTTCGATGCGGGGGTGCATATCGATGCGTCGCTTGCGGCGCATGCCGAAGGCGGCATCATCGCCGAGGCGGCTCGGCGGGGGATCCCGACCGAAGGCTGCGATATGTACGTCACCACGTTCCCATGCCCGCCGTGCGCCAACTATGTCGCGCTCGCGGGCGTCCGCCGACTTTTCTACATCGAGGGCTATTCTCGGGTAGAAGGCGCGGCATCACTCGCAACCTTCGGCGTGGAGATCATCCGCGTCGAAATGCAACACACTCCCGCGCCCGTTTAGGCGCGGGAGCCTTTCTTTGTATGGGCAAGGACGACTAAGATTGGTTCGGTGCGGCTATCCTTGCGCGAGCCCACAATAAGCTGTGCGTGCAAATGCGCGACCGACGCGCCGGTATAGCGCGTATCCCCAAACCGCATGAAGAATGTACCGCCCGGCAGTTTGTATTTTTTCTGCAGCCAGCGGATATGGCTTTGCAGTTCGCCGAACGAGCGCGGCGTAAGCCTCCCCGGACTTTCGACGTGCTTTGTACAGACAAAAAGGTAATGATGCCGCGCGCCGCGGTATGGGTTGGCGTTTTCGGTCACGAGCCAGTGCGTGCCGCGGCGCAGTATCGGGCGGGTATGGTATTTCAAAAAATACTTTTGGCAAAAAGGGCACACCCCGTCCTTAATGATTTTTTTTATCGTTTCTATATACGCCGCGCGTCCCTGCGCGCCGGCCATATCGACGAATTTTTTCTTTAAAGCCACCCTGGGACTATACCAAAAAAAGAGAGCCCCGGCCGCAGGTGCAGCCGGGGTCGTTGTCAGGGGAAGTACGGGATATCCTTGATGGCAGGATGCGGATCGTACTCCTCGAGCGTAAAGTGCTCCGGCCGGAAGGCGAAGAGGTCCTTGACGCTCGGGTCGAGACGCAGGATAGGGAAGGGCTTAGGCTGGCGCGCCGTGAGCACCCTCATGCGCTGCTTTTGGGCCTCGTAGATATGGGCGTCCATCAGGTCGTGCACGTAGAGGCCGGGCTTATAGCCGGTCACCCGGCACATCATAAGATGGAGCGCCGCGTACTGGATCATGTTGTGCGGCACGCCGATTGGCATGTCGGCCGAGCGTTGCACCATCGCCATATGCAGGTGTCCCTCCAGTATGCGGAAGTAAAGGTCGCCGTGGCAGGGCGCCACGATGACTTTGCGGCCCGGCCCCGGCGAGGCGTAGCCCGGGACCCACGAGATGATGCGGTGCGTGCGGATGTTTGGGTATTTGCGCAACTGCTCGACCATCCGCTCGAACTGGTTGATGGTGCCGCCGTCTGGGTGCGGATATGCCGCGAATGCTGCGCCGTAGGAGCCGGGGCCTAAGTCATTGGGCTCCATGCCGAACTCTGCGCCGCGGCCCCTGTAGTCGTTCCAAAACGGGCACCCCCATTTTTCAATTGCGTCGATGAGGCGTTCGCCGTGGATGAAGGCGAGTATCTCGGCGATGGGCATCTTGTAGCCGATCTTGCGCTCGGTAATCATCGGCACTCCGTTGCGGAGGTCGAAGACCATCTTACGCGTCGTGCCGAAGCACGTCAGCGCGCCGTCGCCCTGGGGCGTGTCCTTGGCCAGAATGCCCTCGTCGATGATGTGCTTGAGGATATTCTGGTACTGGTAGTCCGGCGTCCGCTTGGCGAGCGGTTTGTAGAATTCATGCACGGGGGACCTCCCTTGTGTTTGTGCTACTCTTGCGACATCCTACTCATATGTACGAATTTGTGCAAAAGCAGGACAAAGAGGTTTACGATGCGCTCGTGGGCGAGGAGCGCCGGGAGGCCGAAGGGCTCGAGCTTATCCCGTCCGAAAATTACGTGAGCCGTGCGGTGCGCGAGGCATCGGGCTCTATCCTTACCAACAAATATGCCGAGGGCTACCCCGGCAAGCGTTACTACGGCGGGCAAGAGTTTACCGATGCGGTAGAGACTTTGGCAATAGAGCGCGCCAAAAAACTTTTTAATGCCAAGTACGCCAATGTCCAGCCGCACTCGGGCGCCGATGCCAACATCGCGCTTTATTTTGCGTTGCTTAAGCCTGGGGACACCGTGCTTGGCATGGACTTAAGCCACGGCGGGCACTTAACGCACGGGCATCCGGTGACGCATGTTTCTAAGATATTCAACTTCGTGCGCTACAAGATGAAAAATGTAGAGACCGGCGAGATAGATTTTGATGCGTTGCGCGCCATGGCGCTCGAGCATAAACCTAAAATTATTTTAGCCGGGTTCTCGGCCTACAGCCGCGAGCTTGACTATGCGCAGTTTGCCGCCATCGCCAAAGAGGTCGGCGCATATGCCGTGGCCGACATTGCGCATATTGCAGGCTTGATCTGCGGCGGTGCGCATAAAAACCCGTTCGATTTCGGGTTCGATGTCATGACCTCCACCACGCATAAGACCTTACGCGGCCCCCGCGGCGGGCTCATTGTGGTGCGGGAGAGCGAGGAGCTGGCGATAAAAATAAACAAGAGCGTCTTCCCGGGGCTCCAGGGCGGGCCCTTGATGCACATCATTGCCGCCAAAGCGGTTGCCTTCGGCGAGGCGCTTGATCCGAGCTTTAAAATCTATACCGCGCAGATTATAAAGAACGCCAAGGCGATGGAGGAGGTATTCGCGCAGCGCGGCGTGCGGATGATAGGCGGCGGTACGAGCAACCACCTTATTTTGGCCGACGTCTCGTCGCTTGGCATTGCCGGCAAGGAGGCCGAAGAGATACTAGACCGCGTGGGCATTACGCTCAACAAAAATGTCATCGCCGACGACGAGCGAGCGCCGATGGACCCGTCGGGTATCCGATTTGGCACCCCAGCTATAACTACCCGCGGCTTAAAAGAGGGGGAGTGCGCCCGCGTGGCAACCTTGATGCTCGACGCGCTGGAATTTCGCCAAGATTTGGGCCGGCTCGACGCCATCCGCACCGAAGTGCGAGAGTTGGCTAAAAAGTTCCCTATTCCAGATTCTTTTGTGTAAGCGGAGCAAAAGTCCCTCGCGCAGGAGTTGGGGTCGTGTTCATCTCTCCGGAGCGGGGGAGCTTTTGCGGAGCTAACAGAGTAGAATAAAACTATGGATCTGCGCTCCACCTGGCTTTTTAAGACGTGGGAAAAGTACGAGCACCACATCGGGCTCGGCGCGCTTATCGCGGGCTTTTTCTTCGACCTTATCGTTGCCGACCGGCCTGACAGCGTCGGCAACAACCTGCTCCTCCTGTTTTACCTCATCATCGCGGGGACGTTCATCATCATCCTGAACGTCCGTGCGCGCCGGAGATCGGATGTCGAGCCCTTCTTCCTCCTCCTTATATTGCAGTTTGCCTTCGGCGGTCTGGCGTCGAACCTCCTGGTCCTTTATGGCCGCTCGGGGACCTTCGCGGGGAGTGCGGTGTTTTTGGCGATGCTGGTGGCGCTCATTGTGGGCAACGAGTACCTGCGCAACCGCTACGCGATACTGAAGTTCAACGTCGGGGTGTACTACTTTCTCCTCCTGTCGTACTGCGTTATAGCGGTGCCGACATTTATGACGCACTCCATAAGCGGGTGGTCGTTCCTCCTCTCGGGGCTCATAAGCCTTATCGTCGTCGCGGTCTTTTTGGTGGCGCTCTTCTTCTTTGTGTTCCGGGGGCGCGATATCGACAGCCTGCGCATCGTGGGCGGCATCGTCGCGCTTGTCTTCATTTCCTTTAACGTCCTGTACTACATTAATGTCATCCCTCCGGTGCCGCTCTCGCTGAAGTCGGTCGGCGTGTACCACTCGGTGCTTAAGCGCCAAGACGGCGGCTATGTCGTGCTCTATCAAAAAGAGCCCTGGTGGGAGTTTTATCGCGGCTCAGCCAGCGCGTACGCCATAACCCCGGGGCTCGAAGGGCGAGAGGCTTTTTGCTTCTCCTCGGTGTTTGCGCCGACCGACCTTAACGCCCCGGTCTACCACCGGTGGGAGAAATACGACGAGGTCGAAAAGGAGTGGCGCACGCAGTCGCGCATATCCTTCCCGATATCGGGCGGGCGCGACGGCGGCTACCGCGGTTTCAGCCGCATTTCGATGCTCACTCCGGGCAGGTGGCGCTGCTCGGTAGAGACTACGGGAGGGGCGCTTATCGGCCGCGTGGGCTTTCGGGCGGTCGAGTCGTCGACCACTCCGGCACTTTCTCAAAAAACGCTCTAAATGGTACTGTTTTGATGATGAGAGAAAAGATAGAGGCGGCCTTGCGGGTGGCGGGTGTAACAAACTTTGTCGTCGAGCGCCCGCGCGACCTCTCGCGCGGCGACTATGCGACCAATGCGGCGCTGGTCAATAAGCTCGACCCGCACGAGCTCGCGGGCAGACTTTCCATCGACGGGGTAGAAAAAATAGAAGTAGTGGGCAAGTTCATCAATTTTTACCTCTCGCGCGAGGCGCTCGTGCCGCAAAAAACCGCGGTTCCGCAAACGTATGCCGGTAAAAAAATACTTGCCGAGTATACCGACCCGAATCCGTTTAAGGAGTTCCATATCGGGCACTTGATGAGCAATGCGGTGGGCGAAGCGATTGCCCGAGTGCTCGAGGCGGTGGGTGCCACAGTAATGCGTGCCAATTACCAAGGCGACATCGGGCCGCATGTGGCAAAAGCCGTTTGGGGCAAGATGCAAAAACCGGACGCCTCGTGGGGCGATGCGTATGTCTACGGAGCCGCGCAGTACGATGCGCATAAAGAAGAGATAGATACGATAAACAAAAAAATATATGAGCGCTCGGATGCGCAGATAAACGCGCTTTACGATGAGGGCCGCAAAGAGTCGCTTGAGCGGTTTGAGGGAATATATAAAATTCTCGGAACGAAATTCGACCATTATTTTTTTGAGAGCGAGTCGGGGCCGATAGGGCTCGACTTGGTAAAGAAGCACCCGGCATTGTTCGAAGAAAGCGAAGGTGCGATTGTCTACCGCGGCGCGCATACGCGCGTGTTCGTTACGCAAAAAGGCCTGCCTACCTATGAGGCGAAAGAGCTCGGGCTGGCCAAGCTCAAACAGGAGCGCGCATCGTCCGACCTGTACCTTACCGTTACCGCCAACGAGCAGAACGGGTTTTTCGAAGTCGTGTTCGATGCGATACAGAAAGTATTCCCCGCACTTACGGGCACGCTCGTACATCGCTCGCACGGCATGATGCGCTTCGCGCAAGGTAAAATGTCGTCTCGCACGGGCAACGTCGTCACCGGCGAGTCGCTGCTTATGGATCTTGTTGCCGCATCGAAAGAGAAGATGCGGGGCCGCGAGCTCAAAAATGCGGAGAAGACCGCCGAGATGGTTGCGGTGGGCGCGATTAAGTATGCGGTCTTAAAGCAGGCAAGCGGCAAGGATATCGTCTTCGACCCGGAGAAGTCGCTCTCTCTCGAGGGCGACTCGGGGCCGTACGTGCAGTACGCGCACACCCGCGCGCTTTCCTTGGTGCGCGCGGCAAAAGAGGCGGGCATCGAGCCGGGGATGGAGGATATGCCGGAGTATGCAAGCGTGTTGGAGCGGGCGTTGATCCATTATCCCGATGTGCTTCTGCGCGCCGCGCGCGAGATGGAACCGCACTACGTTACGACCTATTTAACCGAAGTCGCGAGCGGATTTAACAGCTGGTATGCGGCGAACCGCGTCATCGGGGGGGAGCATCCGCGCTACGGCATGTGGCTTGCCTATGCCACAATTAAAACCCTGCGCGAGGGCCTCACGGTCTTGGGCATCCCGGTCCCCGAGGAGATGTAAAGCGCAAAATAGCCCGCGGTGGTATAGTTTTTTGGTATGGTCGACGATATAAAGCAGGGCGGGGAGGAGCTCCATCACGCCCCCCACAAGCCCAAAGGCCCCCTGGCCGCCCGCGAGGAGGAGGTACTGGAATTTTGGAACAAGGAAGGGATATTCGAAAAGTCCCTCAAAAAAGACGCGCCCAAAGGCGACTTTGTATTTTATGACGGGCCGCCCTTCGCCACCGGCTTACCGCACTATGGCCATCTGCTGCAAAGCGCGCTTAAGGACGCGCTCCCGCGCTACAAGACCATGCAGGGCTACCATGTGGAACGCCGATGGGGGTGGGATTGCCACGGCTTGCCGCTCGAGAACCAGATCGAGCAGGAGCTCGGGCTAAAGAACAAGCGCGATATCGAGAAGCTTGGCGTCGAGCAGTTTAACGAAGCGGCGCGTAATGCAGTTTTGCGCTATGCCGACGAGTGGCGGCGTATCATCCCGCGCTTCGGGCGCTGGGTCAACATGGACCGCGATTACAAGACCATGGACGCACCGTACACCGAGTCGGTGTGGTGGGCGTTTAAAAACCTCTATGACCAAGGGCTCATATACGAAAGTTTTAAGTCGATGCATCTGTGTCCGCGCTGCGGCACGACGTTAAGCAACTTCGAGGTGGCACAGGGCTACAAAGATATAGACGATATCGCCGTCACCATAAAGCTGCCGCTCATCGACGAGCCAGACACATCACTCCTTGTGTGGACGACGACGCCATGGACCTTGCCGGGCAATGCGGCGGCGGCAGTCAAACCCGACGCAACGTACGAGAAGGTGAAGGTCACGGACGGGTTCGTGATCGCCCTGGCGGGTAAGGTCGAGGGCGAGGTCATACGAACTTTTTTGGGCAAAGAGCTGGTCGGCAAAAAATACCTGCCGCCGTTCGACTATTTTGCGGACGAGCTCCACAAGCATAAAACCCACGCATGGAAAGTGTATGCGGGGGATTTCGTGACGCTCGAAGACGGCACGGGGATCGTGCATATCGCGCCCGCGTTCGGTCAAGACGACTTGGCGCTCGCGCAGGCAAACAAGATCCCGCTTATCCACCATGTCACTGACGAGGGCAAATTTACTGCTACGGTTACCGACTTTGCGGGGCTCTCGGTAAAACCCAAGGGCAACCCGCGCGAGACGGACGAGAAAATAGCCGCGAAGCTCGAAGAGCGCGGGCTTTTGTTTAAGAAAGAGAAGATCACTCACAGCTACCCGCATTGCTGGCGGTGCGACACGCCGCTTTTAAACTGGGCGGCGACCTCATGGTTCGTCAACGTGCAAAAGGTCAAGCAAAAGGTGCTCAAACAAAATGCCACGGTTACCTGGGTGCCATCCCATGTCGGGGTAGGGCGGTTTAATAACCTTCTCGAAGGCGCCCCCGACTGGGCGATATCGCGTAGCCGCTATTGGGGGGCGCCCTTACCGGTGTGGCGGCACACCAAGACAAAAGAAGTGCGGGTTGCAGGCTCGGTCGACGACCTCCTTGCGCTCGCGCGCCGCAGCGGCAACCGCTACGTCGTGATGCGTCATGGCGATGCGCATAGTAACGGAGACAGGCAGTGGGACTGCTACGGCCGGGAAGACAACCACGTTACTGCTCGAGGCAAAGAACAAATTGCGCAGACGGCAAAGCGGATGAAATCGCAGGGCGGCATCGACCTCATCGTTACGTCCCCCCTCCTGCGCACGCGCGAGACAGCTGAGATTATGCAGAAAGAGCTCGGGCTCGACGAAAAGGCGGTCATGGTAGACGAGAGGTTGCGCGAAATAGACGTGGGGTCATACGACGGCCGGCCGATAGCCGAGTGGGAAGCGGAGTTTGCAACCTCACTCGAGCATTTTACGAAAAAAGTCGGGGGTGGAGAGACGTTTGTCGAAATCCGCCGACGCACGGGGGAGCTTCTTTTCGAGCTGGAGCGCCGATATACCAATAAGCGGATATTAGTCGTCACACACGAAGGCACGGGCTGGCTTTTGCATACGGTCGCGGCACGCATGACGGTTGACCAGGCGGCGCAAGACTTGCTCGACCCGGACCTATATTTAAAAAGAGGCGAAGCAAGAGAGTTGCCGTTTACGCCCTTTCCGCATAATCACGACTACGAGCTCGACCTGCATCGTCCGTACATAGACGAGGTGTCGACGGGTGACTCGCTTAACGGCGAGTGGAAGCGCGTGCCGGACGTGTTCGACTGCTGGTTCGAGTCCGGCTCGATGCCGTTTGCCTCTAACCATTACCCGTTCAATAAAGAGACGTTCGACCCCAAGCGCCTCTTTGGCTTTGGGGCCAAAGGGTACCCGGCCGATGTTATCGCCGAGTCTATCGACCAAACGCGCGGATGGTTTTACTCGCTCCTGGTACTCGGGGTCGCGCTCTTCGGGCGTACGCCGTACAAGGCGGTCGTGACCAACGGGCTTATCTTGGCGTCGGACGGCCGCAAGATGAGCAAAAAGCTCAAGAACTATCCCGACAGATCGGAAGAGCGTCGTGTAGGGAAAGAGTGTAGATCTC
>CAYIWV010000012.1:0-15612 GCA_964367315.1 uncultured Candidatus Saccharibacteria bacterium
GCTACGGGCCCGATATTTTCGGCGAAACAAATTAATATTACGTCAATGGCAGCAAAATAGCCAGATATTGCGGTTATACCCGACCTCTCCACACGTAATCCACAGCAGCATCCACAGATACGCTCATTGACACTACAGACAAGTAAGATAGCATGGTTGTCGGCCCAGAGTTCCGTCCAAGGAGGACACCATGGACTTGGCATTGAATTTGAACGTGCTCGCCGTTTTTGCGGTGTTCGCGTTTGTAGGTGCCTTTCTTCTTGGCGCCTTCTGACAAAGTTTCGGAAACCGGTTTGGCTCGCGCCGACCGGTTTTTCGTTTATGGCTTTTGTTTACTTCTGTATGTCGTCTATTTTTGCCGCTAAAATGAAATCATTTTCCGACAATCCGCTGACCGCATGGGTACTTAACTCAACCCCCACACTCCCCCACGATACCGTCAGGTCGGGGTGGTGATTCTCCTCCTCGGCCACCGCGGCGATTTTGTTGGCAAACGCCATCGCTTGCGCAAAGTCTTTAAAACGAAACTCGCGTACCAAGAGGTGCGCGTCATCCACCAACATCCAGTCGTCATTAATTTCGCGCATGAGCCCCTCGGCTTGCGCCGGGGTCAGCGGGGGGATGCCGCCTTCGCAGGGCACGCACTTCTTTTTGGCAAGCCCTCCCTGAGTTTTGTCGAAGGGTCCGCTCATCGTTTAGCCAAGGTAATAACATGGCTTATAAACTCTTTCAATGAAGAGCCGGCGGCCCTGATTGCCTTGGGCAAGAGCGACTCCTCCGTGAGCCCCGGCAAGGTGTTTACCTCCAAAAAATATACGCCGCGGCGCGAGACGATAAAATCCGAGCGCGAGTAGTGCGACACGCTAAGCCCTTCATGCACGGCTTTGGCCATGCGGATAAGCTCCTTTTTTTGCGCGTCGGTAAACGTGCTCGGCACCAGCTCTTGCGTCTCGCCGCCATACTTTGCCTCGTAACTGAAAAACCCGAGGTGCGGCGGCGGCAGTATCTCGACCGGCATGAGCGCGTACGCCCGCTCGCCCCTAAAATCATCGATGACCCCGACGGTAGCCTCGCGGCCTTTAATGTACTCCTCTACCAACACTCGGTCTGCGACATTGAATGCGCGTTCGAGCGCGTGTATAAGACCGTTAAAATCGTGCGCGACCGCCACCCCGACCGACGAGCCGGATGCGACCGGCTTTACCACCGCCGGATGCGGGAAGGTGCGAAAGAGCCTCTGCGCCAGGGCCTCAATGCCGTCCTGCCCGCCGGCAGGCGGGTCGGCCACAATGCCGTGGGCCGTCTTTACTCCCAATTTTTTTACCGCCTCTTTCGTTAAATGCTTATTAAAGGCCAAATTCGACGCAAATGCCCCCGACCCGGTGTACGGCACCGCCAGTGCATCAAGCAGGCGCTGGACCCTACCATCCTCGCCAAACTCGCCGTGCATGGCGTTAAAGGCGACATCCACGCCGTAGAGCGCCCGCTCGGGCGGTACGGCAAGGCCGTGCAGATGCCACATGCCCTGTTTGTCGATAAATATGTCGCGCGGGTCGAATGCGTCGCGGTCGATATGCGCAAGCACGCTCGCCCCTGTTTTGAGCGACACGTCATACTCGGAGCTTGGCCCGCCCCGCAAAACCCCAACAACAGTCCGCATGCACCTATTGTAAACCAAATTCCTTGCGGCTCCGTTTCCGATGGTACCCGATCGCAAAGCGATGAGCTTCGGCATTTGCCAGCAAAATATCGCGTTCCCTGTCTTTAACAATATCGCGGTCGCCTACTATGGCGCGGGGCCGGTGTTTTTCGTCCTTAGTCACCCCGACGATGGGGATCTTGATGCCGTACTCATTCAGGACTTTTTGCGCGGCATTCATTTGCGCCTTGGCGCCGTCGACCGCAATGACCCGCGGCATCGGCCACTCGTGGCCCAGGCGGCGGCTTATAACCTCGCGCAAAGCTCCGACGTCGTCCCCCGGCTTGGCCGCGCGGATACGAAACGTGCGGTACTCGCCTTTGCGCGCTTCCCCATGCTCGACCACCACCATGACACCTACGTTAGCCGAGCCGCTAAGGTGCGCAATGTCGTACGCCTCGATCCGAGTTCCCAAGGCGACGCCTTTAAATTCCTCTTTAATAAGCGACACGTCGTGGATATGCTGCAAGGCAAACATCTGCCGGTGCAATTCTTTTGCCAACTCGA
The DNA here is from genome assembly GCA_964367315.1 of uncultured Candidatus Saccharibacteria bacterium. Taxonomy (GTDB): domain Bacteria; phylum Patescibacteriota; class Minisyncoccia; order Phycocordibacterales; family SBAW01; genus GWA1-54-10. Next base: position 2,207 of record CAYIWV010000012.1, read on the forward strand.
AATCCATATCTTTGGCCGCCTTTTTCATATCTTTCTCCAAAGACTTGAGTACTTGCTTTTTCTTGCCATCGAAAAGGAGTTCGATATGCCGTACCGTCTTCTTGTACTCTTTTTTAGTAACCTCGCCGGTGCATACGCCCGGACACAGGCCGATTTGACGGTTAAAGCACGGCTTGCCCTGCCCTGGCCGGCACCCGTCATCGCGATAGGGAAAAATTTTACGCACCAACTTCATCGCCTCGCGCAGCTGCAAGCCGTGCGGGTAAGGCCCGAACACCCGTCTATACGCTGGGGCGTCAAAGTTCTGCAAAAGGGAGTTGGGGTCGTGTTCATCTCTCCCTTTTGCAGAAGTTTTGCGTCCCAGATCAAGCTCCCTACCCCGCACCAACAGGACGCGAGGGAAATCCTCTTTCGTTATAACGACATGGTTGTAGCTTTTGTCGTCCTTGGAGTCGGTATTGGCTTTGGGTTTGTAGGCCCGTATGAGCGAACCTTCGAGCAGCAGCGCCTCCAGCACCGAGTCGGTCTGCCGCCAGTCGAGCCCGTGCGCCTTGCCGAGCATCTGCACCAACAGTGGCCCGCGCGTGTCCAGCAAGTCTTTGCTAAAGTAGCTGCGCATCCGGTCGCGCAGGCTGGTCGCCTTGCCGATGTAGAGCACTTTTTTGCGCTTGTCCAAAAAAAAGTACACCCCCGGCGCATCCGGGATTTTTTTTGCCTTTTTTTTAAACTGCTCGAGAGTCATGCTTACTTGCCGCGCAAGGCGCGTTTGAGGTATTTTCCGGTATGCGAATTTTTATTGTTGGCAACATCCTCGGGCGTGCCTTTGGCGACCAAGGTACCCCCGCCTACCCCGCCCTCCGGCCCAAAGTCCAAGAGCCAATCGGCTGATTTAATAATATCCATATTGTGCTCGATAAGCACCACGGTGTTGCCTGCCGCGACCAGCTTGTTCAGTATCTCTATCAACTTGCGCACGTCCTCGTAGTGCAAACCGACCGTCGGCTCATCCAGGAGGTAGATGGTCTTTTGCAAATGCGGGCGGTACAACTCGGCGCTTATTTTCACGCGCTGCGCCTCGCCGCCGGAGAGCGTCGTTGCCGACTGCCCCAGCTCAAGGTAGCCGAGTCCCACGTCCTGCAACGTTTTAAGCCGGTCGTATATCGCCGGGATGTCGCTAAAAAACTGCAGCGCCTCCTCGATGCTCATTTTTAGCACGTCGTAGATGCTCTTTTTGTTGTATTTTACCTCCAGCGTCTCCTTCATAAACCGCTTGCCGCCGCAAATATCGCACCCGACGTATACGGTCGGCAAAAACGACATTTCTACCGCAATCGTGCCGTTGCCCTCGCACGCCTCGCAGCGGCCGCCGTTGCGCGCTTGCGGCACGTTAAAAGAAAAGCGGCTGGCCCTCCACCCCCGTGCGCGCGCCTCGGCCGTCTCGGCAAAGAGCTCGCGGATAAAGCTAAAGGCACCCGTATAGGTCGCGGGGTTAGAGCGCGGCGTGCGGCCTATGGGGCTTTGGTCGATGAGTATGGCGCGGTTAAGCTTCTCGACACCGTCGAAGCTCGCGGCGTTAAACACCTTGTTCGACCGGTAGCGCTTGTCAAACCGCGCGCGCAAGTTCTCGTGCAGTATGTCGTACAAAAAGGTCGACTTGCCCGACCCCGACACGCCGGTAACGCAGGTCATGCGCCCCAGCGGCACCTCGGCCGAGAGGTTGCGTATATTGTGCGCTTTGCCGCCTTTTATTTTGAGCCAGCCCTTATCCTTTTCGCGGCGCTCGTCGGGGATTTCGATAGCCTTCTCCCCGCGCAGGTATGAGAGGGTGACGCTGGCTCCGCCAGCTGGCGGACTTTTTGCAGTAAGCAATTTTTCCAACCAGCCCTCCGCCACAATGGTGCCGCCGTGTATGCCGGCGCCCGGCCCGATATCGACCAGGTAGTCGGCCGAGTATATGGTGTCCTCATCGTGTTCGACGACGATGATGGTGTTGCCCAAGTCGCGTAGGTTGAGCAGAGTTTTGATGAGCCGTTCGTTGTCGCGCTGGTGCAGGCCGATGGTCGGCTCGTCGAGCACATACAGCGCACCCACAAGGCCGGAGCCAAGCTGCGACGCAAGGCGGATACGCTGCGCTTCGCCGCCGCTAAGTGTGTTGGCGCGGCGGTCGAGCGTCAGATAGTCGAGCCCGACGTCGAGCATAAACTTGAGCCGCGAGGTTATTTCTTTAATGACGACCTTGGATATCTCTGTCTCTTTTTTTGTCAGCTCGAGGTTGCTAAAAAATTTGTACGCCTCCGCAATGGATTGGTTGGTCAGGTCGACAATATTGAGCCCGCGAGCCCCGAAGGACTCTCCTTTGGCTCCCTGTCTTAAGGAGAGTCCTTTAGGCTCGCCTCCGAGAAACACGTTAAGGGCCTCGGGGCGCAGGCGCTTGCCTTTGCACACCGGGCACGGCTCGTCGCTAAAAAAATGCTTGGTGCCGAGCCCATTACATTCGGGGCACGCACCATACGGCGAGTTAAAGCTAAACAGGCGCGGCTCCACCTCGGGGAAGGAAAATCCGTCGTACGCGCACATACACTTGCTCGATATGATGCGCGCCGTGCCGGCCTCCTCTATTTTTACCAGGCCGTCGGCTTCGCCGAGCGCGCGCTCGACCGCCTCGCTCAAGCGCTCGATGGCGCCTTGCTTGTTGCGTTGAAACTCGGATATCAAAATTTCGTCTACAAGCGCGTCGATATCGTGTTTTTTGTGGCGCGCCAGCTCGACCCGCTCGCGCAGGGAGACAAGTTTGCCGTCGACCATCGCTTTTTCGTACCCTTTACCCAACAGGTCGTAGAGCATCTGGTAGTACTCGCCCTTGCGGCCCACAACCACGGGCGCAAAAACACGCACCACGTCGTTGTGTATCTCGACACCCATGACCTTTTTTACTTTCTTCGGCACATGTGCAGAAACGGTCTGTATGACCGACTGGATTATCTCCTCGTTGCTGTGTTTTTTAATCTCGCGGCCGCACACCAGGCAGTGCGGTTTGCCGACGCGCGCAAACAAAATGCGCATGTAGTCGTATATTTCGGTAATAGTCGCTACGGTCGAGCGTGGGTTATTGGAGCGTGATTTTTGGTCTATGGATATCGCGGGGGAGAGGCCCGTTATCTCCTCAACGTCGGGCTTTTGCATCTGCCGTAAAAATTGCCGCGCATAGGCGGAGAGGGATTCGATATAGCGGCGCTGACCCTCGGCAAAAATAGTATCAAAGGCAAGGGATGATTTGCCCGAGCCGGATAAACCGGTAAACACCACCATTTTATTGCGGGGTATCTTAAGGTCGATATTTTTGAGGTTGTGGGTCTTTGCCCCTTTGATGTGGATATGATCTTCCATAGCAACGCAATAGCCCCACGCCTTGCGCGAGGGGTACCTATATACAAGTCAGTATAGCATGGCGCCTATTTTTGTGGTATGACCAAGACGGAAAGGAGGCGCTCATGTGCAAATATCTAGAGAGAGTGTCGGGGCTCGGGGCTGTCAAAGCACTCTTCCTCCCTAGTGCCAATACCGACGCGGAGGCCCGCGCGGACAGCCTCATCGGTGCAAAAACAGATCCGCGCCGCAGGACTATCGGTCTCTACCGTATTAGACGGATCGTCGACGCCGCGCCAAACGGCCCAGGCCTATACCTCCACACGGGCATCAAATACAAAAAGGCAGGTGATGTATTGAACCGCTTCTTCTTCGCGAAAGGCGATTATGATGCACTTATGTTCGCCGTGGCCCGCGGTTGGGATACTCAAAACAAGCTCTACCATTGCGAGCCTATCGCGGCGGAGTAACACATTCTTTGAGGTCCCCCCCCCCAACTAAGCAGACGGAACATCTTCGTCTGCTTTTTTTATTAAAGGACCTTTCGAGCGAATAAGGGATATATACAGAAAGCTCCGGTCAGGGCTAGGGACGCCATGACCGGAGTTCGGGGCTCTCGCGGAGCCGTTGCTCGACCCATTGCTTTTCGGCCACTAACCAATCGGGCTCCTTCGGTTTGATCTGCGGAAGGAGCAAAAAGATAAAGCCGAGGCAGAGGGTCCAGTACACTGCGGCAAAGGCTCGCCATTGAGCTTTACTCATTACACACCTCACTTCTGGTTACTACCCTAAACCCACCATACCAAAAATTTCTGAAATTACAAAAAACACAAAAAGAAAGCCCCCATTGAAGTTATCGCTGGGGGCTGCTCCCGAAGGAGCGTTTTGGCCCTTACGGACCAGTAGTGTGTTTGGGCCGAAGCCCGACGTACCGTCTATAGCGCAGGGAGGGTGGAAAGGCCTCCGCCAAAGGTCATATGCTCTTTTCCAAAGAGCGACCTCGCTACCGTCCTCGTAGTGGACGACAAGTCAAGTATATACCCGCCAAGGGCTTTTGTCAAGCCCTTCTAAGGGTTTGGCAAAATACCCTTATTTTTTGGCCTTTTTTGGCGTACCGTCAGTGAGGGCTAAAAGTTCGTCGCGGATAAGCGCCGCACTCTCAAAATCGAGGTTTTTGACCGCCTCGGCCATCTCCTTTTTCTTTGCGGCAATAAACTTTTTCGGGCTTTTCTTATACAGCTCTTTGTCTACCTCGAGCATCGTGACTATCGCTTTGGTGTGTTCCGAGCGTAGCTCGTCGGTAATATCTTTAATAGCCTTTTTAATCGTCGTCGGCGTGATGCCGTGTTTTTTGTTGTATACCTCTTGCACTCCCCTACGGCGGCGCGTCTCCCCCACCGCCTTTTTAAGCGACTCGGTTTCTTGGTCGGCATACAGCAAAACTTTACCGGCGACATTTCGCGCCGCGCGGCCAATGGTCTGTATCAGCGATACCTCGCTGCGCAAAAATCCTTCTTTATCGGCATCCAAAATCGCCACCAGCTCGACCTCGGGCAAATCCAAGCCCTCGCGCAGCAAGTTAACCCCCACCAGCACATCGTACTCGCCTTTGCGCAGGTCGGTCAGTATAGTGATGCGCTCCAAGGTCTCCACATCGCTGTGCAGGTATGCCGATTTTATCTTGCGTTCCTTTAAGTAGTCGTTGAGGTCCTCGGCCATTTTTTTGGTCAACGTGGTAATAAGCACGCGCCCGCCTTTTTCGACCGTCTTGGTCACCTCGGCAAGCACGTCCTGCACCTGCCCTTTGTATCCCTTCCAAGGTGACACCTTGGATTCATCCAAGGTGTCACCTTGGACACTAGTGATAGGGCGCACCTCTACAATCGGGTCCAAAAGGCCGGTTGGCCGCACTATTTGTTCGACAATGTGTTTGCCCGACTTTTCGCGCTCGTAGGTGCTCGGCGTGGCGCTGGTGTACATGACCTGCCCTACGCGCTCCTCAAACTCCTCAAACATCAGGGGGCGATTGTCCTTGGCAGAGGGCAAGCGAAAGCCGTGCTCGACCAGCGTCTCTTTACGCGAGCGGTCGCCTGCATACATGCCGCCGATTTGCGGCACGGTCACATGCGACTCGTCGATAACGGTTAAAAAGTCTTTTGGAAAATAATCAAGCAACGTAAACGGCGGCTCGCCGGTTTTGCGGCCGTCAAAATGGCGGGAATAATTTTCTATCCCGTTGCAGTAGCCAAGCTCGCGGATCATCGCCAGGTCGTAGTTGACCCGGCGCTTGAGCCGCTCGGCCTCGAGCAATTTGCCCGAGCGCTCAAATTTTGCCAGCTGGTCTTTAAGCTCGGCACGGATGTCCGTTATGGCTCGGTCGCGCTCGTGCTCGGGCGTGACGTAATGCTTTGCGGGGAAAAGAAAGACCGACGTGGCCTCTTTTTTTTCGGCACGGGTCACCGCATCTATTACCCGCACCTTCGAAATTTTTTCACCATCGAACTCCACGCGATACAGCACCCGCTCGCCGGTCGGCATAATCTCGACCGAGTTGCCGAGCGCACGGAATGTCCCCGGCGTAAGGTCCGCATTGGTCCGCTCGAAGTACACGCCAATAAGCTCGCGGATAAGCGTCGCACGGTCTTTTTTAACTCCGGCGCGCAATTCAAGGTGTACCTTCCTGTACTCATCCGGGCTGCCCAAGCCATAGATGCACGAGACGCTCGCCACAATGATGACGTCTGTGCGGGTAAGCAGAGCTTGGGTCGAGGCGTGGCGCAGGCGCTCTATCTCCTCGTTAATCTGCGCCTCCTTTTCTATATACGTGTCCGAGTGCGGGATATAGGCCTCGGGCTGGTAGTAGTCATAGTAGGAGACAAAATAGTGTACTGCCGCGTCGGGAAAAAACTCCCGGTACTCCTGCGCCAGCTGTGCGGCGAGCGTTTTATTATGCGCAATAACCAGAGTCGGCTTCTGCACCGCCTCGATAACATTAGCCACGGTAAAAGTCTTGCCCGAGCCGGTTACGCCCAAGAGCGTCTGGTGCCGCTCGCCCGCTTTAAGCCCGTCCACCAGTTTTTGTATAGCCTGCGGCTGATCCCCCGCCGGCTTGTGGGTCGATTTTATTTTAAATGCAGCCATAAAAGTATTGCCATCGTATCATAAACAAAGGTGGCGGCGCCCAAGGGCGCCGCCGCATTTTTTACCCCGCACGACCCATCATTTCGACGATCTCTTGCGGTGTCGGCGCAACAGCGCCTATTTTGGTCGCAACCACGGCACCGGCCGCATTAGCCAGCTCTGCAGCCTCCAGCGGACTCCCCCCTGCCAACGTCGTAAGCAGGATGACCGCGGCGACCGTATCGCCACAGCCGGAGGTGTCCGCCACCGCCACCTTATGCCGTTGGGCCACATGGGTAGCATGCCCACCTTGACCGCAGACATATATGCCGTCCGCTCCCGCGGTAAGGAAGACCCGGGTACCCATGGCCTGCGCCAGCCGCTCGGCGAGCTCGGCACAGGATATGCCCGAACCTCCCGGCGGCAGGCCCAGATACTCGTACCCTTCCTTAAGGTTAGGAGACATCATTGTAATCCCCCTGACGTATCCGGCAGACCCGGGCTTCATATCGCCGAGGGCGCGCTTCCCCTGTCTTACATATCTCATAACCACCTGGAGCACCCCGGAGGTAAGCATCCCTTTGGCGTAGTCAGAGACAACGACGCCGTCCGCTTTAGAGAGTACTCTGCGAAGCCGCGCGATAAGATGCCGCTCCACGGAACGCGTGATAGGTGAGGTATCCCCCGTGTCAACCCGCAACAAATGGCTGCTGCCAGTGAGGTAGCGGGTCTTAACAACCGTGGCGCGGGTCGCCCGGTACAGGAGCGGCGTGTAGCCCTCCGACTCGGCGATCGCAAAGAGCGCACGACCCGGTTCGTCGTTGCCGACCAGGCCGACAAGCACGGTCTTGGCACCGAGGCTCGCAAGATTTTTGGCGGCGTTTCCGGCACCGCCCGTCATGCGGTCGATACGCCCGACATCAAGCAGGTGGGCGTTTGACTCTGGATTAAGACGGCTGATGTCGCCGCGGACATATGCATCAAGCATGATATCCCCGACGACGACCCGTATGGATGAAAAGCGCTCAAGCAAAGCGCCGGCAGTCGATGTGTCCATGGTGATTGCCCTTGTTGTCGTGATTGTTGTCGTGAACTGGCTGTCGCCACCTTATCACGAGCGGTACGAACTTAAAAACGAGTCGCGGAACTGCTCAAATGTGCCGTTTAGGATTGACTGTCGAATCTGTTTTACCAAGTGTGTCAAAAAGTAGAGGTTGTGCATGGAGGCGAGCACAAGCCCCAGCATCTCCTTGGTGCGGAAAAGGTGATGTACATAGGCCCGCGTGTGCTGTGGCAAACCCGTAACCAAATTAATGCGGCACACCGGGCAGCCGCAGCCCATGTCGAGCGGGCGCGTGTCATCGCGGTATACGCTACCGGTTATCTGATACTTGCCGTCTTTGGCATAGATACCGCCGGTGCGCCCGTTGCGCGTGGGCAAGACGCAATCAAACGTGTCGATGCCCGCCTCTACCCCGATAAAAATATCCTCCGGCTCGCCGATGCCAAGCAGGTGTCGGGGCTTCTCGGCCGGGAGTTCGCGGTTGACCTTGTCGAGTATCCCCAAAATATCGTCCTTGCTAAACGACCCGCCGATGCCAAAACCGTCGAAGTCCATGGCCGCGAGCGTTGTGGCGCTCTCGATGCGCAAATCGGCGTAGCGGCCGCCTTGGACTATCCCGTATATCCCCTGCTCGGCGTTTTTTTTAAGGTTTTGCCGATGCGCCCGCAAACTGCGCTCGGCCCACCGATGCGTCCTCCCCATCGCCTCTTGCTGGTACTCGTAGTCGGCCGACGGCGACGTGCACTCGTCGAAGACGAAGATGATGTCGGCGCCGAGTTTGTGCTGTATCTCGATCGAGCGCTCGGGCGTAAAGCGGTGCAGGGTGCCGTCGTGGTGCGAGGTAAACGACACGCCCTCTTCATCCACTATCGCCAGCTTGCCGTGGCTGGTGGCCAGCTCTTCATCCCACACCGCAGGAGCCGGAATCTCCGGATGCGAGCGCTGCGAGCTGCCAAGGGGAGCAGGAGGAGATTCCGGCTCCGGAGGCATAAATTTTGAAAGTTTTTTACCAAACCCCTCGCCGAGCGAAAAAACCTGGAACCCCCCGGAGTCCGTCATGGTCGGCATATCGGTGCCCATAAACTTTGCGACGCCGCCTGCGGCGCCGACCTGTTCTAACCCCGAAAGGTAAAGATGGTATGTGTTAGCGATGATGATATCGATGCCGAGCTCTTTATAGTGCGCAGGCTCGATGCCTTTGACCGTCGCCTTGGTACCCACCGCGACATAGGCCGGGGTCTCCACGTCGCCGTGCGGCGTATGCAAAACCCCGGCTCGAGCGTGCGAGCCGGGTATTTGTTTTATTAGTTCGAACGTGACGGGGCGGGACACTACTCTACCTTAAGCAACTCGACCTCAAATATCAACGTCGCATTGCCCGGTATCGGCCCGTAGCCGCCCGCGCCATAACCCAAAGACGGCGGGATGATAAGCAAGCGCTTGCCCCCGACCTGCATGCCCTGCAGCCCTTGGTCCCAGCCGGCAATGACGCTGCCCGCGCCGAGCGTAAAGGTAAAGGGTGCACGCCCGACCGAGCTGTCGAACACGCGCCCATCCTCGAACCGCCCGGTGTAATTGACCGTCACTGTCTTGCCGACTTCTGCGCGCTCCCCGGTGCCGACCGTCTCATCTTGCACCACAAGTTCGTTCTGCGGCGCCCCGGCGCTTGCGGGGAGCTGACCCTCACTGATACTCATAAAAGAATTACCGTATAAAAAGAATAATGCGACGACCGCGAGCGCTGCGACGACCGCGATGCCCGTTTGCATGGTGCGTGATGCCATAGCCACACAATACCGTCCCCGCCGCATAGCGGCAAGGAGGCTATCCCCCGAGCGCTTCGGCCTGCATCCCTTCGCCAAGCTCGATGCCCGAGCCGATATCGGCCGTGCCGGTCGGCGAGGGCCCGAGCGCCACGCTATTGAGCCACAAGAGCGCGATGACCACGGCCGTTACCGCCGCGCCGGGGATCAGGACCTCCACCGGCTGGATTTGCACATGGCGGAAAACCGAGAGCCCAAGCACCGCGACGAGCGCGGCGGCAATAAGCGAGAGCACGAGCGCGGCGGCATGGCGCGGGTCGGCAAAATAGCGTCCCACCTGACGGACAAAGGAGTTTATAAACGAACCGCTTGTTGCCGCCGCGGCACCCTGCCCCGCAAGGAACGACGCTTGCGGCGCGCCAAAATATTGCACGACATACACCGCCGGCTCGCCCTTGTAATGTCCCGACGCCACGCCGACGCCTATCTCGGTGTAGCCCTGCTTGATGATATTTGCCCGATGAGAAGGCGAGTTCATCCACGCATCGACGACATCGCGCGAGTCGACGAACCGCACGGCCAAGTTCTCCCCCGCAAGACGATAGTCGTACCCCACCTCGTGCAGCCATGCCCAAGGCACTTTGCCGTCGGGCCCGACATGCGCAAAATAATCCTTCGCCGCCATGTCGGCAGCTTTGGCGTGTGCGGCTGCGGTCAAAAGCGGGCTCTCCCGCAGCACGGGGGCGTTAAACTCGGCACGCGCATGGTTGGTGCGGTCGAGTATCTCGTTTTGCACCACCGCCGCCAAAAACGGCACCCCTGCCTGCCGCAAGGCAAGGTTGCCCACGAGCAGGGCTTCGGCGGCGAGCGCAACGCCTAAAAACAATACGAGCCATTGGCGGCGCAAGAGATGCGGGCGGTATGAGTTATGAGGCCCCGGCAGTACATGCTCCGAGACCCGACGGAAAAAGTCCATAGTAAAATACTAGCATGATGCGAATTGGTGTAGCCTTGGCGCTGTTGATGCTCCCCCTCGCTGCGGGGGCGGCCGGTTTTGCCAAGCAATCCATCTTCCTCTCGCGCTCGTCGGTAACCGAGGGAGAGTCGGTGCTTATCCACGCAGTAGTGTCAAACGACGCATCGAGCATATTCAAAGGCACCCTTGTCCTGCGCGACGGGGAGGAAAAAATCGGCACCGTGCCGGTGTCGCTCGAGGGCGGCAAGGCGGTTGCCGTGTCGCTCTCCTGGGAGCCCGCGGCCGGAGCCCGCACGGTAAGCGCCGACCTCCTCGACCAAGAGGGTAAGGCGGTGGAGTCGATGTCGGAGACCTTTACCATCAAAGAGAAGCCCAAACCCATCGCCACCACCACGGTGCAGAGCGCGGCCACCGTCGAATCGTCGGAGGATATCCAAGAGAAAATCGGCAGTCTCTCGCCCGGCGCGCAGGCGGCTACCGAGCCGGTGTTTAGCGCCATAGACAGCGCCCGCGCCAAAGCCGCGGGCGCGCTCGATAACCAACTGAAGATAGCCAGCGCCAAGCTCGGTACCGTGCAGGGCGCACAAACCGAAGCAGGCCAATTGCCCGATACTGCCAGCGGCTTTTGGCTGGCGCTCTGGACGCTGTACTTTTACTTTTTGACGGTCGCGCGCTTTTTGGTGGGAAATGCCGCGCTCTTTTACCCCGTTTTTGCGCTGCTCTTCCTCTTTATTTTATACAAAACATTCAGGCGCTTTGCCCGAAGGTAGCGGGACACAACCTTCTCGAGAAAAGCGGGGGGACCAACCTATGACCGATAATGCAGCGAGGCGATGACGCATGCCGCGAGCGTCGTAATGGCCGAGATCATGCAAAATTGGCATATCGCGCCGATAAGAGAGAGCTGCACGTAAAAGACCGCCCACGCCGAGTACCCTACCCCAACCCCGGTGTACAAAAGCGCGCCAAGGCGCAAGCCGTAGGAGCGCGGGTCGATGATAAGCAGGGCGGCCAAGCAAAATAGGTATGCATAGTACACGAGCCCGATATAGCTCCACGGCACGCCGAAGAATTTTGCATACGGGTGAGTCAACACCGTCTCGCAGCCGCCTATAGCGCACGACGGAACAAGATTAAGATATTGGAAGTACGAGAGGTAGAGGGTATCGCCAAGCCCTACCATCGCGATTGCAAGCAGGAGATATGGGAAAAGAGGTGGCTTTTGCATTAGTCTATTCTACACTATCCAGCAGGATTGAAAAATCGGCGCGGGTATACGAAGCGGGATTTTTACCGCGGTCGGCATGGTTTATACAGTATCACGCCCCTCCTCGCGGCCCCGTACCTGGTGCTCGTCATAGCCAAAATAGTGCGCCACCTCGTGCCAGATCGTCTCGCGGATTACTCGCTGCAGGACCTCGCGAGCAGGCCCTTCGAGAGGGCGCTCAAGGCCGCTAGGCCAAGCCTTACCCTCTCTCAGAGCCTGCTCGCGGGATTCTTCTTCTATCGGTTGTTGATACAGCGTGATGGTGTCCGGCATGGTCGGGCCCTCGCCATAGTGGCCGCCACGCGCCGTGTGCGGCACGCCGCGGTAAAGCCCTAAGAGCGTTTCGTGCCTGCCAAGCCCCTGCTCGCGGCGCGTGTCGGGGTCGGGCTCGTCCTCCACCAAAAACCCGACGTTTTTAATAAGGTGGTGGAATTTTTCCGGCACGGCGCGCGGGAACTCCTCGGCAACCAGTTGTGCAAACTCCTCGCGGGTCATATGCCCTACTGTATCAAATCGTCCGCTTCCTACCCCAGATACAAAAGGGCCGCCGATCTCTCGGCGGCCCCGCGTCGCGACCTTCCTTACAGGAAGGCAAGTTCGATGTCGCCGAACGTGTGCTTGTTAGGACCCTCGACGTACAGCTTCCACACGCCATTTTGGTACTGGAGGACTGGCCTTTCGCCGGCAAGGAAGTACCGCGCCGAGAGCTCCAATGTTACCGTCTTACGCTTGACTGACACCTCGACGGACTCGACTGTCGCCGTACGGAAGCTGCCGTCGGCCCATCCAGTCCGGGCAAAAGCGACCGTTCTCCCTTGGATGTTGGCGATATAGTCCGGCAACCCCGCATTGCGGAAAAGCGTTACCAGGGCGGGGAGATGGAGCGTCCTCTCCAGCCCGAAGATGTTCTCTTGAGACAGCGTGGGAGGGCGTGGCGTAACCGGGCGTACACTTTGTACCGACATGGCTAACCTCCAAATTGGGGACAATTCCCGGCACAACGTTATCCCTTTTTAAGCAAATTGGCAAACCTTTTCTCCACCCTCTCTATTTTCGGGTCGATGACGAGCCGGCAGTACGCCGCATCCTTGTGATTTTCGTAATATTTTTGGTGGTAGTCCTCGGCTTTGTAAAAATGTTGCAAGGATTCGACGGTCGTCGTTATGGGCTTAACCCCGGTCGGCAGCATCTTTATATAATGCTCGGTCATCTGGCGCTGGCGCTCGGTGGTGTAGAACACCGCCGAGCGATACTGTGGGCCGATGTCGTTGCCCTGACCATTGGTTTGCGTCGGGTCGTGACTGCCAAAGTACACCTGCAAAAGCTCGGGGAAGGCTATTTCGTCCGGATTGTAGACGACTTTTGCCGACTCGACATAGGGCGTCGTGCCGGTCGAGACCTCCTCGTAACTCGGCCCACTTGCCCTGAGCGAAGTCGAAGGGTTGGATGTTGTATACTCCGGCCCCGCGTACCCTGGCTCGACGCTCTGCACCCCTTTAATCATACGGAATATGGCCTCCGTGCACCAAAAGCACCCACTGCCAAACACAATCGTCTCCATATTATTTCAAATATTTTTTATTTTTTAGTGTATCAGGCAAATAAGACTCTTTGTCGTAGAGTTTGTAGCCCTTGTGGTAGCCGAGGTCTTTCATCAATTTTGTCGGCGCGTTGCGGACCTTAAGCGGTACGGGCAAGGTACCGTGCTTTTTGACGTCGTCGACCGCCTCGAAGTACGCGTCGTAGCTTTTGCGCGATTTTTTGCACTCGGCCAAGTAGGCCACGCCGTGCGCCAGATTTATCGCGCACTCGGGGTAGCCGATTTTGTCGCACGCCTCAAACACCGCGTTG
>CAYIWV010000013.1:0-408 GCA_964367315.1 uncultured Candidatus Saccharibacteria bacterium
GGCGGTTTTTTTTATTTAGATGTCCAAGTTGGCCGTCTTTGCGTTGCTCTGGATAAAAGATTTGCGGCTCGAGACGTCCTCGCCCATCAAGATGTCAAAGACGCGGTCGGCGTCTGCGGCATCGTCAATAGTTACCTGCTTGAGTATGCGGTTTTGCGGGTCCATGGTCGTCTCCCACAGCTCCTCCGGATTCATCTCGCCCAAGCCCTTGTAGCGCTGGATGCGGATGCGGCTGGACGATTTTTTCTTTGTCTCCTCTTCCTCCTCCGCCTCGGGCTCGGCGCCCTCCTCGCTCTCGCCCTCCAGCACTACCATGTCGACGTCTTTGCCTAAAAGGCGGTTCTTTTCCTCATCGCTGTACACGTACTGCACGTCTTTGCCGCGGGTAATCTTGTACAGCGGCGGCTG
>CAYIWV010000013.1:418-15207 GCA_964367315.1 uncultured Candidatus Saccharibacteria bacterium
GTAGACAAACCCACCGTCTATGATGGGGCGGAAGTGGCGGAATATAAGAGTAAGGAGCAAGGTGCGGATGTGCGCGCCGTCCACGTCGGCGTCGGTTGCCAAGATTATCTTGTGATATCTAAGTTTCTCGAGGTTAAAGGTCTCCCCTATCGCGGTGCCCAGGGCCACCACAAAATTTTTTATCTGCTCGCTAGCGAGCATGCGGTCGAGCCGTGCGCGCTCTACGTTAAGTATCTTGCCGCGCAGGGGCAGTATCGCTTGGGTGCGCCTATCGCGGCCTGTCTTGGCGGAGCCGCCTGCCGAGTCTCCCTCTACCACAAACAGCTCAGACTCTGAGGCGTCCTTGCTCTGGCAGTCGGCCAGCTTGCCCGGCAGCGTCATGCCCTCAAGGGCCCCTTTGCGCAGTATCGAGTCCTTGGCGGCCTTGGCGGCCTTGCGGGCCTTCATCGCGAGTATGGACTTCTGCACTCTCGCCTTGGCGTGGTCCTGGTTCTCCTCCAGAAATACGCCGAACGCCTCGCTAAAGACGGACTCGACCGCGCCGCGCGCCTCGACAGAGCCGAGCTTGCCCTTGGTCTGGCCCTCGAACTGGATTTCGCGCAGCTTGACGGAGACCACCGCCGAGAGGCCCTCGAGCACGTCGTCGCCGGTAAAGTTCTCCTCGCTCTCCCGAACGATGCCGGCCTTGCGGCCATAGGAGTTGAGCGTGCGGGTCAGCGCAGTTTTAAAGCCGGTAACGTGTTGGCCGCCCTCGGCATTGTAGATGTTGTTTGCAAAGGGGAACACGCGCGAAGACATGTCGTCGACGTACTGCAGAGCGATCTCTACCATGACGCCGTCCGCCTCCTTTTCTACATAAAAAATATTCTTATGGATGGGTTTCAGGTACCGGTTGTGGAAGGAGATGAGCGAGCGCAAGCCCCCCTCGAAGTAAAAGGTCTGCGATGGCTGGTCGGTACACAGGGAGCGCACAAAAAGCTCCTCGCCCGGCGGCGGGAGCTTTGCGGAGGAGTTGCGCGCATCGATGATGGTGATGCGCAAGCCCTTGACCAGGTATGCCTGCTCGCGCAGGTGCGAGACTATTTTATCGAAGCTCAGTTCGATGCCCCCGGTAAAAATCTCCGTATCCGGCGTAAAGGTGATGACCGTGCCGTGGAGTTTGGATGCCCCGACCTTCTTTACTTTGCCTTTTGGCTTGCCGATAGCATACTCCTGCACATGAGACGTGCCGTCGCGGTGCACCTCGGCGCGCAGATGCGCCGAAAGCGCGTTGACGACCGAGACACCGACGCCGTGGAGGCCGCCGGAGACCTTGTACCCCTCGCCGCCGAACTTGCCGCCGGCGTGGAGTATCGTCATGACGGTCTCGAGCGTCGAGACTTTGGTTTGCTTGTGGACCTCGACCGGGATGCCGCGGCCGTTGTCGGCGACGCGCACCGCATTGCCGGGCAAGAGGACCACCTCGACGTCGTCGGCAAAGTTGCCCATCGCCTCGTCGCGGGAGTTGTCGAACACCTCCCACACCAGGTGGTGGAGCCCGTCGGGGCCCGTGGTGCCGATATACATGCCGGGGCGGCGGCGCACGGCCTCGAGCCCCTCGAGCACGGTAATGGCGTCGGCTCCGTATGATGATTTCTTGGTGGTATCTTTGGCCATTATCCAGACAAAGCCCTATGCGGGCCTACCCTACCAGTCTACCAAATTTCGAGGGTTTTTAAAAGCCCTTTCTAAGTTTTTGGGTGTAAAAAAGATCTTGAAAAATAAATATATATTGGTAATTTGCGTAAGATTTATGGAGTATAAAATCCCCACGGACGAGGAGCAGAAGATACGCGCCTCTTTGGAGGCGCGCCAAGACACCGACGCCCTGCGGATTAAGCGTCTCTTTGCGATGCCGGATCTCTCCCGCACCGAGGGCAGCCCCATCAAGGACCTGGTGCACAAGATCACCTCGGCCGAGAGTTTTGCGTCGTTTGACCGCGTACAGGTTCCCGAGATAGTCCCCACCGACGTCGCCTTCGACCTCTTCGACTTCGCGTCTGACCACCCGGCGCGCAGCACATCGGACACCTACTTCGCCGGCCCGCAACATATCTTGCGGCCGCATACCACGGTCATGTGGTACTACTACCTCAACTTGCCGGAGGTTAAGCGGCGGCTCGCGCAAGGCGAGGATATCGGCGTCTTTTGCCACGGCAAGGTGTACCGCAAGGACGAGATAGACCGCACCCACATGAACGTCTTTCATCAGATAGACGCGCTCTACCTTACCCCCAAGCGCAAAAACGAGCTGACGCTCGAGGACCTGCAGAAAGTAGAGGCGGATGTGGTGAAGGCCGTGTTCGGCGAGGGTATCGAGTACCGCTTCCATGAAGAGACGTTCCCTTACACGCACCCCTCGACCGAGATTGAGATTAAAAAGGGCAACGACTGGATCGAGATACTCGGAAGCGGCGTGGTTAAAGGCTCGGTCTTGGCAAAACTTGGCGTCGACCCGGAGCAGTACAACGGGTGGGCGTTCGGCTTTGGGCTCGAGCGCTGGGCTATCATCTCGATGGAGCTCCCCGATATCCGCTTGTTGTGGTCAACCGACCCGCGCGTCACCTCGCAGCTCCACATGGGGCAAAAATACAAGGAGGTTAGTAAATACCCGCCCGTCGTGCGCGACATATCGTTTATTGTCGAGAAGAGCTTCGCGCCGAACAACTATTTTGACCTTATCCGCGAGACGGTGGGCGAAGAAATGATTGAAGAGGTGCAGCTTTTGGACAAATTCGAAAACGCGGCAAAATTCGGCGACAACCATGTAAGCTACACGTATCGCATCGTGTATCGCTCGCTTGAGCGTACGCTCACCAGCGAGGAGGTCGATGCGCTCCATAAAAAGCTCGAGAGCGCGACGACCGCCCAGTACCGCGCCACGGTACGCTGAGTGCTTCAGCGGTTTTTTGAGCGGGAGGGTGCCAAAAAAGGCCCGCGATGGTATACTCCGGCTTAATGGAGATTGGGTCTCAATTTGCTTGGGGAGCCGCGGGCCTTTATGCGTGCCTGTTTTTGGCCCTCTATTTCGAGATATTTTTGCTGATCAGCTGGCTCGAGCGCCGGCCCTCGAAAAAGACTTCCGCGCTCCCCGCGCGCTACCCGACGGTGGACATTTTAGTCCCCTGCTTTAACGAGGAGAAAACCGTGGGCGCGACCATCGAGTCCCTTTTGGCGATGCGCTACCCCGCCGAAAAACTCACCGTCACGGTGGTGGACGACGGCTCAAAGGACACTACCGCCGCAATCGCTCGGCAGTATGCCGCCGCACACCCGAACGTGCGCTTTTACTCCAAGGAAAACGGCGGCAAATACACCGCGCTTAACTTCGGGATAGAGAACTCGGCCGCAGACATCGTGGGGTGCCTCGATGCGGACTCCTTCGTCGACGAGGACGCGCTCCTCGAGGTGGTCAAGCGGCTGGAGGAGGACCAGAGCATTATGGCGATAACCCCCGCGATGAAGGTGCATCGCCCCAAAAGCGCGCTCGAGCTCATGCAGGCGGTCGAGTACACCTTCGGCATTTTCTATAAAAAGATGTTCGACAACCTCTCGGCCATTTCGGTCTTGCCGGGGCCTTTCTCCCTGTATCGACGCGAGGTGTTTAAGAAGATCGGGATGTTCCGTCATGCGCACAACACGGAGGATATGGAGATTGCCTTCCGGATGCACGCCCACGGGCTTAAGATTGTAAACGCGCATACCGCCTACGTGTACACCACGGTACCCACGACCGTCCGCGCGCTCGTCAAACAGCGCACGCGCTGGTCGCAGGGGTTCCTGCAGAACTCCAAGGACTACGCGCACATGCTCTTTAACCGCAAGTACGGCAACTTCGGCATGCTCATACTGCCATTTGGTTTGGGGGCATTTGCCGCGGGGCTCTACACCGCGGGCTATACGCTCTACAGCATCGTCTCGCTCGTGGTGCGCCGCATCGCCGATTACTCGGCGACGGGCATACCGCTGCAGCTGCCCTCGTTTAAATTAGAGTGGTTTTACCTGGAGACGAGCATGGTGCTCTTTTTGACCATAGCGGTCATATCCATGACGTTCTTTGCCATAATCATGGGCGGCAAAATGTCGCACACAACCCTTAAACTGCGCTCATTTGTTGCGTACTTCGCGCTCTATGGCTTTATCGCGCCCGTGTGGCTCGTCAAAGCGGCCTGGGGGGCGTTGCTTGCGCGCGAAAGCGTTTGGCGCTAGGGTAGCTTTAGCACAATACTCTCTCCGGGTACGACTTTTTTCTTGCGAGAAAAAGTCTGAAACCTCGCGCCGTCGCGCTCCGGACCCCCTCCGAGAGTACCGTGCTTTCGCATATGCAATATCAAAAATATATACTCGCGTTCGTCATTACTGCGGCCATCTTTGGCACCGCTTTTTATATTGCCGCCCGGTTTGACAGTGCCCGCGTAGCCAACATCCGGGCGACGCAAGAAGCCGTCTCCATAGACATACTCTCTCTTGAGACGCAGTTCGACCTGCTCGGCAACGTGCCCTGCTCGATTATCGCGGAGAACCCGGTGCTCTCCGAGGAATTGAACGAGCTTGCGAGCCGGCTCTCCGTTGCGGAGGAAAACTTGGGGACCAACAACCCCGAGGTAGTCTCGCTCAAGAAGCAGTACTCGCTCCTCGAGATCAAAGACTACCTCCTCCTGCAGCAGGTTTCGGACAAATGCCGCGGCTTTAAGCCGGTATACGTGCTCTACTTTTACTCCAACGCGGGCGACTGCCAGGATTGCGCACGCACCGGCGAGGTGCTCACCTACTTGCGCCAGACCTACCCGGGTCTGCGCGTGTACTCCTTCGACTACAACCTCGACCTCTCGGCGCTGAAGACCCTCATTGCCCTGCGTAAGATACGGGGCGACCTGCCGGCGCTCATCATCAACGACCGCACCCCAATCTACGGCTTTCGCAATCTCGAGGAGATGCGGGCGCTTATCCCCGAACTTAAGACTCTCTCGACCTCGACCGCCACGACCACGCAGTAGTACTTGGAGCCACCGCGAGTCGACCTAAAGTTCGGAGCCACCGCGAGGATTCGAACCCCGGACCAACGCTTTACAAAAGCGCTGCTCTACCAACTGAGCTACGGTGGCGTATATTTTATTCTTCGTAGATTGCTCGGTCCCCGAGCTCCTGGAGCTTCTTTTTATGTTCGGCGACTTCGCGCAAAAAGTCCGACCGCACGGCGCGCTTGCCCTCGGGCATCGAGGTCGTGCGGCGGATGCCCCGCAGGGTCGACTCCAAGAGCCGCTCGAGCACGATGATACCCCAGGCCACCGCGGCATGCACGCCGCGGCGCAGTGCCGCCGCGGCTCTGAGCAGCAGCCGCACGATGAGTGCGGGCAGGACGCGCTCCACAAAAAACACCAAGCGATGCATAAACTCCCCCACCATGGGGCGCGCCCGGCCGAGGACTACCCTGCCGGTATTCATCTCGAAGCGCTTGAGAGAGATAAGCGCCAAGAGCCCTACGACAGAGATGGCAAGCGTCGCCGTAAAGAAGATGACCATGCCCCTATGGTACCTTATTTCCGCGTCGCAAACAGTAGGCTCATGCCCGAGACCTCGATTCTCTCTCCAAACTTGTGTGTTGCGGCAGAAAGTAAATCCTGGATCGTTTTGCTCTCGTCTTTAATGTAAGGCTGTAACAAAAGAGCCTCTACATTTTCCGGCTGCATGGCAGAAACATGCATCGCAATATCGCGTGCAAGAGCAATGAACTCCTCGTTTTTTGCAACGAAGTCGGTCTCTGAGGAGAGCGCTACCGAAGCGGCCATCACATTGTTATGCACATACACCCCTACCGCTCCCGCACCAAGAGTGCGGTCGGCCTTTTTACCGACGGTCAGGGCGGCGCGCTCGCGCAAAAGCTCAAGTGCTTTTTGCATGTCGCCCTCGGCCTCGACGAGCGCCTTTTTGCAGTCCATGACCGAGACGCCTGTTTTCTCGCGCAGCTCTTTAACGGCTTCGGCAGAGATCTCCATGCTAGTAGTGTATCAAATTAGTTCGCGGCGGGGGCCGGAGCGGGAGGGGCGCCGAGCGACTCCTCGTAGGCGTGGGCGACCGCATCGAGCACCAGCGCGACCGATGCCGCAGAGGCATCGTTGCCGGGGATCGGGTACTGGACCTTGGATGCGTCGCAATCGGTATTAAGCAGGGAGATTACCGGGATATTGAGCTGGTTGGCCTCCATGAGCGCGCCTTTCTCTGCCCGAGGGTCGATAATCATGAGCGCATCGGGCGCCTTGGTCATGCCCTTAAGGCCGCCGAACATGGCCTCGAGATCGACCATTTCGCGGTCGATAAGCAAGCGCTCACGCTTGGTAAATTTGGCCAAAGAGCCTTGCTCGCGCATATCCTGATACTCGGCGAGGCGCGCGAGGCGCTTCTTAATCTCGTTAAAGTTGGTGAGCGAGCCGCCTATCCAGCGGCCGGCGACGTACGGCTGGTTAAGCCGGAGCGCCACGCGGCGCAGGGCGTCGCGCGCCTCTGCCTTGCCGGATACGAACAAAATAGTCTTGCGCTCCGCCGCAAGGCCGCGGACAAACGCAAGGGCCGCATCGAGCAGGCTGGCGGTCTTCTCCAGGTCAAAAAGTTCGACCCCGCCCTTTGCGCCGTACAAGTACGGAGTGGTGGAGGGGTGGCGGTAGCGCGGCGCATAGCCGAAGTGTGCGCCGACACTGAAGAGTTTTTCGATAATCGAATTAGTGGTCATTTACAATGCAAAAAGGGCCCAAGCCCTTGTTGACACAACATATCATGGGAGGATGAACGTGTCTACTCCGCCGGCAGCTTGCAACACCCGGCCCCCCTCCTCGCCGAGGGCGGGGGTTGGGTGAGACCTGGGTATGGCAAGCGGGAGGAGGGTAAGGCGGGTCTCGTTCTTGCTAAACCGCACCGAAAGCGCCAGGCCGTGGGTCGTCTCCCAGGAGAAATCCTGGTCGAACACGAAATTCCCCAGCGAGTACACAATGGCCCTGCCTCGGTACACCTCGACCGGCTCGACCACATGGGGATGCGCGCCGACGATTAGGTCTGCCCCCGCATCGACAAATGCGTGCGCGTGGGCTACCTGCGAGGCGCTTGGCGCCGCCTCGTACTCGACCCCCCAATGCGTCACAACCACCACCTTGTCGCACACAGGCTTAAGCCGCGCCACTTCGGCGACAACACTCGCGATGCTCGGGTCAAAAAGCTCGTGATAGCCCACGAGGCATATACGCCACTCGTCATGGACGAGCATGGTCGATATACTCTGCGAATTGAGCGGGTGCCCGAAGGACGCGACGCCCATGCGCGTGAGGGTTGCGCGCGTTTCCTCATGGCCAGCGGCATAAAAGTCGAGCGCATGGTTGTTGGCAAGACTCACCGCATCGACCCCAAGCGCGCCGAGTACCGATTGCGTAAGGGTCGGGTCGAAAGTAAAGCGCAACACATTGTGGTCCTGCACGGCGACAGACTCGTTGCGGGTTATGGTACCCTCGAGGTTGAGCACGACCAGGTCGGCCTCCCTCGCCAAAGGCACGACGCCCGCGATAAGCTCCGCGCCGCCCACCGCGCGAGTGGAGACGCCGCGGTCGAGCATAAGGTCGCCAAAAAAGAGCACCGATACCGGGCGCTCCTGCGGGATGAGGGAGTAGGGCGCCTCGGCCACGCTCGCAAGGCCGAACGCCGCCGCAAGCGCCACGGAACTGACGCCAAATTTAGCGAGCAGCGAGCGCATCGAGGATGGGGTCTATCCCGCCGGAGAATATCTTGGGCAGGTTGTGCCAGTCGCGCTTTAAGCGGTGGTCGGTGACGCGGTCCTGCAGGATGTTGTAGGTGCGGATTTTCTCCGACCGGTCGCCCGTGCCTATCTGCTCGGCGCGGGTCGCGGCGTACTTTTTCGCCTCCTTCTCCTCCTCGAACTGCTCGAGTTTGGCGAGGAGCACCGCCATCGCGCGCTCGCGGTTGGCGTTTTGCGAGCGCTCGACCTGGCTGCGCGCATCAAGCCCGGTCGGTTTGTGGATGATGCGCACGGCCGTCTCGACCTTGTTGACGTTTTGCCCGCCGGCCCCGCCGGCGCGGCTAAACTCGGTTTCGAGATCGGCGGGGTTTATCTCTATTTTATACTTCTTGCGGATAGGCAAAATGGCGACCGACGCGGTCGAGGTATGCACGCGACCGCTCTTTTCCGTCGCGGGGATGCGTTGGATGCGGTGCACGCCGGTCTCGAAGCGGAGCTTCTCGTACACGCCCTGGCCGCGGATCTCGAAGACGGCCTCCTTGTAGCCCCCGAGGTCGGTTTTGCTCTCGGAGAGCGTGCGCACCTGCCAGCCCTTTGCCGTGGCATAGCCTTGGTACATCGTGGCGAGCTCTTCGGCAAAGAGCGCGGCCTCCTGCCCGCCCACGCCGGCGCGCACCTCGAGCACGGCCTCGTTGGGGAGCTCGTCGCTCCCCTCCTCTGCCTTAAGTATCTCGTCCATCTGCGCGATAAGCGCCTGCTTGTCGGCCTCGTTGGTGAGGTACTGGAGCGTATCCGCCATGTAGGCGGTTTTTGGATTGTCTTTATATTTCCCTATATCCATAACGAAGCAAAAGTCCCTCGCGGAGGAGTAGGGGTCGTGTATATCTCTCCGGAGCGAGGGAGCTTTTGCGGAGTGAGTCTACTTCGAACCCTTTTTGGTCGCAGCGGCGCGGCGGGCCTTAAACTTCTCGACGCGGCCGGCGGCGTCGAGGATCTTTTCGGTACCGGTGTAGAAAGGATGGCAGGACGAGCAGATCTCGACCTCGAGCTTCTCCTTAGTCGAGCCCACGGGGAAGGACGCCCCGCAAACGCAGACGACTTTTGCCTTGGGAAAATAGGTCGGGTGGGTCTCCTTTTTCATGCCGAGATACTGTAGCACAAAGCTACAGGTCGTTCAAGAAGTCGATGTTCGCCTGGTACTCGGTCGCAAAGGCAAGCACGCTGTTGGCATAGCCAAGCCCGAGCGTGGCCCAGTTGCCGCCGGCATAGTAGCGGCCGGCGGCCTCGCGCTCGGCGGAGGGCGTGGCGCGGCCGGCACCGAGATCCATAAGGAAAAGCGCGGTCGCGGTTATGGCGTGGCGCGGGTTCCACGGGTCGGGGGCCCCGCCTACGGAGGCGCCGATGCGGCTCTCGAGCCCCTTCCAGGTCGAGGGGATGAACTGCGACGGCCCCATGGCCCCGCCATAGCCAATCGACTGGGGGCAGGACACGGGGGTGTTGTACGGGTCGCGGCCGACCTTCTCCATCATCGGGATAAATACGGGCACGTCGCGGGTCGGGTGCATGACCCTGCTAAACGGGGTACCGGTGTTCTTGCCCTTGCCGGCACCGGTCGACGCGTCGACCAAGAGGCACTGCCCGACATTTTTGCCGAGGTTGGACTCCTGCCGAAGGATGCCGAGGATGAACGCCGCGCGCACACCCGTTTTTTGCTCGGCGGCCTCCGCATAAGCGAGCGCGGTCTCGAACGAGATGCCCTGTGCATCGCGCAGCTCGAAGAGCGCGGAGCGTATCTCCTCGGCCCTGCGCTGGCGCTCGGAGAGCACCTGCTGGTAAGAGCGCTCCTGCCCCGCGGTGACGGCCAAAAGCTCTTTTTTTTGCGCCTGGTCGGTGGCTATCTGTTTTTTCTTGGTCTCGACCTCGTAGCGCGCGTCGAACTCGCGGTCCTGCCGCTCGGCGAGCGCCTTCTTTTCTTCCTCGGTCTGCTGTTTGACGCCGCGCAGCTCATCGAAGAGATTTTGGAGCTCGCGGTCGATGACGTCGATGGCATCAATGGTCGCGTAAAAGTCGGAGAGATTTTGGGAGGAGAGCGCGAGCACCGCGAGCGATTGCTGGTCGCTCTGATTCTTCTCCCGCAGCAGCTTCGCCAAGGACTCCTTGCCGCGGTTGAGCCGCTCCTCGAGCGTGGAGATGCGCTGGGACTTTTGGCGTATCTCGGAGCTGAGCTTGGTGATGGTGTTGTTGCGCTGGTTTATTTCGGCCTGCGCCTTCTTAATCTGCGCATCGAGCGCGGTTACGTCGCCCTGGATGGTGTTTTTCTTGGCGCGGGTGTCGTCGAGCACCTTTTGCCACTTGGCAATCTCCTCCTGCAGCTGGTCGTACTCGGCCTGCAGCCGCGCGCGCTCCTGAGGGCTTAAGGTTTGCGCCGCGGCGACCGCACCAAACCCCGCCAACGCAACCACCAGCACCGCCGCCCCTATATAGCCCTTAAAGCTCATGCGTTATGTAATAGTAGCAGACGGAAAAGGCTTCGGACATCTTACGTCCGAAGCCTTTTCCTTGCGCACTGTTGCTGCGATTACGCGCGGCTTACATTGACAGCGCTCGGGCCCTTGTCGCCCTGTTGGACCTCGAAGGATACGGTGTCACCCTCTTTGATTTCGTCAAAGGTGATGCCCACCAGGTCCTTGGAGTGGAAGAAAAGGTCCTTTGCCTCGCCCTCGCGAGCGATGAACCCGAACCCCCTCTCCGTCTTCTTTTTTACAACTCCGGTCATGGTTTTTTGTTTAACTTGGCTATGTAGAAATCGACTCGTTTCTTTAGTCTCTATAGACCCCACCATTCTGCCAGAATCCGCTTTTTTTGTACAGGGCGCGTTATGAACTTATTTCGAGGAGTTTTTGGAGCGCTATGGGGAGACTGGTGGTCCCCTCCTCGCCGCTAAAATGCTTTTTATTGTGCTCGACGACAATTTCTGACCCGAGCTTGTCCCGAAAGTCTTCCTGGTTGTCGGCCGAGACCCATGGGTCGTCATCCGAGAATATCGCGACGCTTTTGGGGAGATGCAACCGCACTTTGTGTAAATCGATAGGGGTATCGAGCCAATGACTTTCCGTCTCTTTGTCGTCTATGTCCGTCAAGCGCTTAAAAAATCCCGCGACAAACACCGCGCCGCCGACCTGCTGCCCTTCCGGCAGAGTCTCTAAGTAGCGGGCGATAGTCTGGCATCCCATGCTGTGCCCCACAAAGTAAGTCTGCGTATCTGGAACCCCCACAGCCGCGGCAAGAGCCGGCACCCACTTGGATATCCGCGGACTCCCCGTCTCGGGCAGTTGCGGTACACGCACCACAAACCCATTCTTTTCTAATTCCGCCTTAAGCCAGGGAAACCACCCCTCCTCGGGCGTCCCATCCCATCCGTGTACAATAATCACCGTTTTCATTTCAGGATTTTAGCATCGAAAAACCCGGGGAAATCCCCGGGTCGTGAAAAATTATTCTTTTGCCTCGCCTTCGGCGGGGGCGGCCTCCTCTTCCTTCTTGCCGCGGTCTTCCGATATCTCGATTGCCGAGAGGTCTGCCGGCGCCACCGGCTCTTCCGGCTCCTCTTGCGCGACGCTGATCATCGCCACAACCTCGTCCGGGTCGATAGAGAGTTTTGCCGATGCCGGGAGCTTGAGGTCAGACACTTTTATCTGGTCCTCCAAGGTCGCAAGTTTTGATACGTCGACGACAATGTGCTGCGGCAGGTCTTTGGGCTGGCACTCGATCTCGAGCTCGTACATGACCTTAGTCAAAATACCGCCCAGGTCCTTGACCGCCGGCGCAGTGCCGACAAACTCAAACGGCACCGACACGGTAACCGTCTGGCCCTTTTGTATCGCGTAAAAATCGGCGTGCAGCGGCTCGCCGGTCACTGCGTCGACAGAAACCTCCTGGATAAGGGCATCTTTATCCTCGCCCAAGCCCTTAATGGTGATCACGCTCGACTCGCCCGCCGCCTTGTAGAGCTTTTGAAAGGTCTTGCGGTCGACCGCAATAGGGGTTGCCTCCTCGGCGCGGCCGTAGATGACCGCGGGCAACACGCCGCCGCGGCGCAGGGTATTGGGGTTTTGCGCCTTATCGCGCTTTTGTACGGTCAGTTCCATAGGGTGTGACTCTACCGTATTTTGCGCCCCCACGCAACTGTTTTATATCTCGTTGTAGGACGGGATGATGCTTACGGTTACTTCGGCAGAGACTTGCCGGTCGGTGTCGGTCAGGCAGCTAAGCCTGTAGGTAGTTTGGGCGGAGACGGCGGGGCTCGGCGCGGGGTTGGGGCTATTATCCCCCGAGTACAAGAGTGTACCGCTCAGTGCATTGCGCACTCCGCAGGTGCCTTCTTGTACGCCGGTCGCGCTCCAGGTCAGCACGACCGGCGTGCCGCGCAAGACGCGGGCCGAGGTCTCGCCGTTGGCCAAAATAGAGAGCTCCGGTATCCGCGCGCATATGCCCTGGTCGCGCTGGTAACCCGCGGCGCAGGTACACGCCGGCGGGTTGACCTCGTTTGCGCCGGTGCAGGACGCCGGCGCGCAGACGCCCCCTACCCTGCTGTAGCCAATCTCGCAGTTGCAGCTCGGCGGTGTGCCCACCTCGTTGGGGCCGGTGCATGCGGCAACAATAGGCACGCACACGCCGGCTTGGTTGCGCGCAAACCCTGTCGCGCACGCGCAGGCAGGCGACGTATCGCCGGGGCTACACACTCCGCCCACGGTAACGACAAGCGACGCCCCGTAGTTGTCCCACCCCGGGTAATACATGCTGCGCGCCGCCGGATAAAACGTGTACGTGCCCGGGGCGCTCGGCGTAAATACATAGGTCTTGTTGGTGGGCGGCGTATACGGGACACCCGGCACCGAGTTGTTGTTCGAGTCGTTAATGGCCGTTTCGGTCAGGGTGTCCCCGGCGCCCGCCGCGTACGTGGCGGCAATGGTGACCGACTGGCCCACGTTTGCCGTCGCGGGGTTTTGCCCGTTGCCGGTAATGGCAAGGGTCGGGCGCGCAATCGCGCCAGTCACGATAATCGGTATCGACAGCGTAAAGGACCCGCCGCCGCTTGTGCAGGTCACCGTGTAGGTCTGGCTCGACTGCGGCGCAAGCGTGATGGAGCCTTGCTGGTGATATCCGTCAAATTGCTGGTACCGAGCCCGAAGTCGCTCGTGCAGGAGGAGAGGAATTGGAAATACGCCCAATCGTGCTTGTCGCCGCAGAGCCATTTGCAGCCATTCGGCCAGCCGACGTACTGTTGTTGCAGCCAATCGAGCTCGAGCGTGAGTTGTGCCCCGGCGGGCAGGGTAATGGCGCCGCCGGCGGAGGTGCCGGGCGCACAGCCACTGCCCCCGGTGTAGCACTGCTCGGTCACGGTCATGCCGGTGGCGGTGACGGTCGGCGGCAAGCAAAACTCTCTCCACATGAACCTCTGACATTGTCCGGGGACCGTTACCACCGTGTCAGGCAGGTGCGCGCTGAATATCGCCGAGCGGCTGGTGGTGTTTGCGCAAAGCCCTCCCTGCGTACCGTCGGTGGTGCATGACCCGG
Source organism: uncultured Candidatus Saccharibacteria bacterium (assembly GCA_964367315.1). Taxonomy (GTDB): domain Bacteria; phylum Patescibacteriota; class Minisyncoccia; order Phycocordibacterales; family SBAW01; genus GWA1-54-10. The sequence continues at coordinate 13,773 of CAYIWV010000013.1, forward strand.
GGGCAGGATTGATATTTGACGCCATCCCGTGTACCGTCGCCGCGACGAGCGCAAAGGAGCCGGCACGATCAAACGCCCGCGACACACCGCCCAAAACGCTTGCTTCGGCAGGCGTATAAAACACGGTATTCCCCGAGCGCGGGCCCGAGAGCGCAACCGCCATCATGAGCATCAGTGCCGCGCCGACGCACAACACCACCATAGTCTGCATGCGCTGATGCGTGAGCTTGGGAAAATCCGGCAATTTCATACTAGGTAAAGTATATCCCCAAAAACAAAGGACCCCGCTGACATATGATATGCGTTGTGTATATTCTAGAGCCCCGCAAAAAGGCGCATCTTTTGCGCAAGATAGGCCTGCATGGCGCCGACGGAGGGAGCGAGGAATTTGTACGGCGTGGTCTCCTCGCCCTTGAGCGACTCGCGCAGGCTGTTGCGGTATATGACGCGCAGCTCGGTATTGATATGCACGAGCGCCACACCCGCCTTGATGCACGCCACGATGTCCTCATCACTGTTGCCTGAGGCGCCATGGAGCACCAACGGCACACCGGTCGCATCCGCTATCTCTTTGACCCGCTCCGGGTGGAGCCGCGGCTCCTTGGCGCTCTTCAGCATCCCGTGGATATTGCCCACCGCGGGGGCAAGACAGTGTATGTGCGTCTCCTCGACCAATTGTTTTGCCTCATCCGGCGTGGTCAGGTTCTCCACCGAGACGCCCGCGGGCAGTTTGTCGTGCAGGGCGGAGGATTGCCCGATATAGCCGAGCTCTCCTTCGACGACCGCCTCGTGCGGATGCCCGAAGAAGCGCCGGCGGCTGTGCGCATAGGCAACCACCTGCATGGTGAGCTTGCTGTTGTCGGCACGCGAGAGTTTTGCGCCGTCGACGACGATAGAGTCGACGCCGGCGTCTATCGCGGCCTTGGCCGCCTCGAGCGTATAGGTGTGGTCGGCGTTGAGGTAGAGCGCGACGCCCGACTGTCGGTATGCATCGACAAGCAGGCGCGCATGCCGCAGGGGAAAATACTCGCGCTCGCCCTCCGAGAGCCCGGCGACAACGGGCAAGCCGGTCTCTATGCTGGAGAGCGCGATAGCCTTGAGCTGGTTGGAGTCGGAGAAATTAAAGTGCGCGAGCGCTTTGCCGCCGGTTTTGTACTCTTCGATTACTTCGCGGAGTGGGTGCATAGCTTCGCGAAAGCTCCTCTCGAAAAAGTCTCGACCGCGTCCCTCTATGGGGACATCCACCAGACTATTTTCTCGAGGACTTTTGCTTCGCTATTCAGTATATAATGGAAAACAAATGGACTTCTTTGCGGTCGGCGATATCGTGACGGACGCGTTCATACGCCTTAAAGACGCGCGCGTGCATTGCAATATTAACGACGAGGATTGCGAAATTTGCCCTCAGGATTGTGGTCTCTGCCCACCTCCTACA
>CAYIWV010000014.1:0-14777 GCA_964367315.1 uncultured Candidatus Saccharibacteria bacterium
ATCTGGATGTTTGGTGCCGTTTGCGCGGTGGATGTCAAATTCTTTTTTAAGCAGAGCGTCCACCGCCGAGTTGAGGTTAAAGGGAAACCCGGGCGGCCTGGCAACGCCGAGCTTGTTGTCGACATAAAAACAACGCGCACACTCCATAAAAAGGGCTATTTTCGAGCGCGACAGCCGCCACTTGGGGCCGCCATAGTTCCAGTCCGGTTTGCGGTTGGGTTTATAGTATTGGCTCACCGCACAATTCTACCTCTTAACGCGCGATGATGCTACGGCGCGCGGTTATTTTTCCTGTGGCGCTCTATAGCGGAGCGATATCGCGTACTCGAGCCGCGCAAAGACCGAAAAGATAATAACGCCGAGCACCGTCGCGACAATCGCGACACTGTAGAGTCCAATTCCGGCCGCGACGCCTATCGCCGCGGCAAGCCAAATACCCGCGGCAGTCGTGAGCTCCGCATGCTCGCTGCGCATCGACATGAGCCCATACAAGACAAAGCCGATGCCTATCGCGACCGAGCCGGCAAGTTGGAGGGGGTTCGTGCCGCCGAACATCGCAAGCTTGTAGCTCGCGATGACGCCAACCGCACTAAAGAGCGCGGCGCCGAGCGATACCAGCGCGTACGTGCGCATGCCGGCATGCTTACCCGCAAGCGAGCGCTCAAGCCCGAGTACGGCACCCAGCAGCGCCGCGAGCGTGATTGCAAAGAGCGCCGAGTTGTCTAACGATGCGAGTATGTCCATGCTTGTTATTGTACTATGACGGTGCGCAACAGGCGCTCGCCGTCCTGCATCACCGGCTCGTCTGTCTTAAGCGAGAAGGTGCCGTTGCCGTTGTCAGCCGCTTCTCCCACCAGGTACGTCTTGCCCGGGACCGTCGCGCGCAAAAGCGTCACTGCGCCGGTGTTTTTCGTCGCGGAGAATAATGCGGCGCCCAGCGCCCTGCCAAGAGCGCCGTTCTCGGAGTCGTATACCACTACCCACGTCGGTCTGCTTACCACAATGCGCTCAATCATTACTTTTTTGCCTGCCGGCTGAGGCGATGCTACTTCGAACGCGCTTTGCGCCGCGCCACTAGAGGCCACGACGACGCTTGCGGCCTGATTGGTGGTAGTGGTGGAGCTTGGCGCGGCGGGGCGGCGCTCCGTTGCAGAGACATACCCCCACGTCACCAGCACGCCGACAATGACGCCGGCGGCAAATATGCCGATAGAACGCGCGAGGGTCGGTTTAGTGCCGGGCGCTTGTGTCGTAGCGCTTGGCCGCGCCCAAGAGAGCCCTCCCTGGTGTTGTCCTTGCGTATTCTTGGTGGTGGTTTGCTCAGGCATAAGAGTCTTCCTTATCAAATAATCGCCCGGCCCCTTCCCTCTTATTGTACCAGAGCCCCTTCGGGGCCGCACAGGACCGCCGCTTCCTCCAATACATCCTTTATTTTGCCTGCGGGGACCCCCGCCGAAAGCAGTGCATCGCTGTGTTCGCCAAGACCCTTGCAAAGCACCACTTTTTGAGCCAGCAGAGATGCCTTCTGGCGCACCGTAAGCGTCGTAAGCGCCGTAACGGGGTAGAGCCTGGCAGCCATAATCCGCTCATAGAGCGTCGCACCGCGGGGCTCCTCCCACCCCAGGAGGTCGACTCCGGCACACTCCGCATAACGCACCGCGTGGCCGGTAAATTTCGTGTTGGTGACGATAAGGCCGCGCATGATTCCTTTGGTTTTTGCCGCCGCGCGCGCGGCGGCGATATCGTCGAGCCGCGATTTGACGTAGAGCGTGACTTTAAGATCGGTCTTGAAGCTCGCCGCGTTGTGGAATTTTGCCTCGACATAGAGCGTCTCGTCTTTTTTCTTCGCGAGAACATCCACTTCGTGTTCAACGCATGCGCCTTGTATGATCTGGTCGATTGTGGCGCTGTAGCCCTCGGAGCGCAAAAGCTCGGCGATGTACGCCTCGAAGGGAAAACCCGACGGCCCGAACTCCATGACCGCGCGCTTCAGCGAGTAGCGCGCCGCCACGGAGCGGCGGCTTGAGCGCAGGTAGCTGAACGCGCGCCGATAAATCTCTTGCGTGGTGATGCCGGGGTAGAGGTCCTTCTCTACTCGCTCGAGCACGCTTTGCGCCGCATCCTCTTCGGCGCCGGCGCGGCGCAAGGACTCCAGCAATTTTGTCGGCACGAACGGCTCCGATTCGCCGTCGGCTTTAAGGACAAGAACGGACATACTTTTAGTATACGCGGGATTTTTTAATCACTCCACCGCCTATGCACCGCTCTCCCGCATACAAAACGAGAACCTGGCCCAAGGGCGCGTAATGCGGCTCCTGCAAAATGACCACAGGTTCCCCTTCGACTCCATTTTTAAGGAGACCCCTTTGGATTTTTGCAGGGATAAGCGCCTGGCGGTAGCGGTAGCGCGCATGGCACGCACCCTCGGGCGCGTCGCCTACCCAGTTTGCGTCTTTAAGCTCAAGCTCGGTCTTCGCCGCGCCGCGCGGAAATTTATTCGGCGAAACGGTAATGGTGTTGAACGCGGGGTCCTTCGCCGTCACATAGTGCGGCGCGCTCTTCGGCGAATGGATGGCGAGCGTAAACCCATGCCGCTGGCCGAGCGTATAGAGCATCGCGCCCTCGTGCACACCGATAACATCGCCGGCCTCGCTAAGGACATCGCCCGGCATTGGCGAGAGTTCGTGGTGCAGCATCTCCCCTATCGATACGGGGCCCAAAAAGCATAAGCCTTGGCTGTCGGGGCGCTCGGCGTTGGGCAGGCCGACTTTTTTTGCGAGCCGGCGCACTTCCGTTTTTTGCAGATGCCCTATCGGAAAGAGGACATGCGCAAAGACCTCCTTGGGTACGAGGGCCAAAAAGTAACTCTGGTCCTTATCTTTGTCGGCACCGGCGTAAAGCAGCCCGTCCTTTATCTTCGCATAATGGCCAGTCGCAACCATATCGGCTCCGGTAGACCGCGCCCACTCATAAAAGAGGCCGAATTTGATTTCGCGGTTGCATACGGCATCGGGGTTCGGGGTACGGCCTTTCTCGAATTCTTTGATTGATTCGTCAAAAACTTGCCGCTTGTACTCCTTTGACAGATCAATCTCGCGAAAAGGAATCTTAAGGTGCGCCGCAACGCGCATGGCGTCTATTTTGTCAGCCCCCGCCGTGCACGGGTAGCCGGGGACCACGATGCGGATGAACACGCCGGTTACGTCATGGCCCTGCTGTTTGAGCAGGGCCGCAGAAACCCCCGAGTCCACCCCGCCGCTTAATCCGACAAAAACCTTCATACACGCACAATACTAGTTCGGCGCAGTTACTCCAAGTAGCGCTTCTTGTTGGCTATATGCTCGGCATAGGTAGAGGCAAAGTGGAACGTGCCGTCTTTATCCGACAGGAAATACACGTAACTGCTTTTGGCCGGCGTGACCGCCGCAAGGATGGCCTCGAGCGACGGGTTGCTGATGGGGCCGGGCGGGAGCCCTTTGTTGACGTAGGTATTGTACGGATGTTCCTGCTTGAGGTCGTCTATCGTTACCTCGTAGGTGTTGCGCCCCAGGTAATACGGGAAGGTCGCGTCGACCTGGAGCGGCATGTGTATCTGTATACGCCGCCACAAGACGCCCGCAATGAGCCGGCGGTCCTTTAAGGTCGAGGCCTCTTTCTCGAGGATTGAGGCCATGGTCAAAATCTCGTGCAAGGGCTTTTTTGACGCGTCTATTTCGCCTTGTATTTTTTGCAGATGCACCTGAAGCCCGTTGTTAAAGACCGAGAGTATCGCCTCGGTCGACTCCCCCGGCATAAAGAAGTACGTATCGGGAAACAGGTAACCCTCTTTGTCCCTGGTGGCCGCCATAAAGTCTCGCGGGTCGAACTCCGGGAGCTTCTCGGACAGCATCTTCGCTATCTCGCGGTTCGTGGCGCCCTCCGGCACGGTGATGCGCACCGGCGTCGTGTTGAAGTCGCCGGAGACCAGCCGTATCGCGACGCTCACTAAGTTCTCCCCGTGGGGGAAGTAGTATTCCCCTGCCGGGATTTTTTTATGGTCGCCGACGGCGCGCGCCGCCACCTTAAACAAGAACGCGCTGCGCACGATCGCGCGGTCTTCGAACCGCTCGGCTATCTCGCCGAGCGATTCGCCTTCGGACACCCGCGCGTATGCCCCGGCGGGAAAATCCGCCGGTGCGCTGAAGAATATCCAGTAGATAAACAACACGACGAGCGCGGTAACGGCGAAATTGACGCAAAATTTCACCCAGGTGCGCTGTGCGCCGTACCACGCACGGTAGGCGTGGTACGTGCCATGGAATGTCGGGAAATGCTTGAGATGAAACGGCATTGTTATGGCAGGTGGGAGGGCCCGGTTGGCAGGTTAATGGGCGCTTCGGATCGGCGGCTCTGGACGCGGTCGAGTGCCGGTGTCTTTACGGAAGAGCTCGGGAAGTGCCATATCGTGGCGAGCTCTTCGGTCGTCATATTGACCGGCACCTGGTCGTACGGGACGTAAAAGTATGCGCGATGCTTGTACCGGAACCACGAATTGCGCTTCTCCATATTTTTACGGACGTCGCCCCAATCCTGCCACGGATAATCGAAGTAGGAGGTGAGCCGCTGGGTCGGCCCCAGCGAATTGTAATTGGGATATTTATACGCGTCAAAAAAACGGATTACTGCGCCGTTGTTTATCCCATGGTACGGGTCGCGTACGCCCACGCTGCGCTTGGCGATATAAACGACGCGGACGCCGCACTCGAACCGCAATTTCGTGAGCGAGCGCTCGATTGCTTCGACGCGCAGCCGCTCCCCCGGAGTAAGCAATGTCGCGCCGCGGGTACCCACGCGTTTTTGCTCGGCCTCGTCGTCGGTCAACTTTTTCGCGCGCTCGATGGCGCCCTTGGTTATATTGGTAATAGCCTCCTGCGCCTCCTCTTTAAATTTGTCGCCCAAATAAAACCCGTACCATTCGTCCGCTTTAAACGCCCGCATGACGATTTGCATCCAAAAGTACTGGTCCTTGCCCACGTGTCCCAAGAGCTCTACCAGGTTGGTGATGGGGTCGACTTGTATTTCGGGCGTGTCGGGGTTCTTGTCGAGCTGGTAGTCGATATAGGTTTTAAGCGGCAGGGACTCCGGCGAGTCTTTTTTGTACTCGGTGCCGAAGATATCGTACTCCTCCAGGTTAAACGGTACTTTGTTGACGTAGTCGTCGACCTCGGTGATCTTCGCCTCGGGGAACTGGCCGTACAGCCGCGCTTCGATGATGCTGCGCCATACGCGCCGCATATGGATGTAAAAGCCGATCCGGCCCTCGTTGCTCGCTATTTCGATCGACCAGATCGCGCGATAATTGCCTTTCCAAATGCGGGCGATGAAAGTCGTCTCGCCGCCGGTGTTGTGCATCGCGCTCAAGAAAAGCTCCATCGCCAAGGGCGACTTCGTGACCTCGGGCGGCAGCTGCACCTCCAAAAGGCACATCTCGGTCGAAAACCAGAACTGGTAGCGGATATAGTGCATCCACGTCACCCAGAAAAAGTTGCCGAGGTAGATCGGCAGCCACAGCGGCGAGAGGAACACCACCATGGCAAAAACGCCCTCGATTGCTCCCGGGTCGGTCGCCGCCGCGATGCCGGTAAACAGCACGAACGCCGGCGGCACGATTGCCAGCGAGTCGAAGCCCCACTTGCCGAGCCACTCCGAAAAATGATGAGAGCCATCGTGCGTCCACACGAAGATAATCTTCTTCCACAGGGGGTATTTAGGATATGATCCGCCGCCGGATGCCATGATTTATATGCTACAGTATAGCGTGAAATGGAGGCCTTCGTGCTCAACTTGCTCAGCGACCCTTTGTGGTTTATCGGGCTCGTCTTCGCGCTCCTTGGGGCGCTTGCGTTCCTCGTTTTTTTGCGCGGGTTCCTCTCCGGGGTGCCGCACTTCTTTACGCTCTCATCCCACGAGGAGCACATCACGCATCACCGCACCCGCATCATGTGGGGTTTTTGGTCGATGGTAGTGCTTTTTATCCTCTGGCGTATCGTCGCCTGGATCGCCGACCTTTTGCGTTTTTAAAAGAAGTTCGGCTATTTTATTGCCTCAAAGATCTCAAACCTTACCGGGTGGATCTCGGTCGACTCGGCTTCATATATCGTAACGAGCCGGTATCCGGCCTCTTTGGCAAACTTTGTGAGCAAATCTATTTTGCCGAGCGTTGAGCTAAAGCCTATGTATAATTTGCCTCCTGGTTTTAAATGCTGACTTGCCTCTTTGACAAAACGCTCCGTCGAGCGGTACCCGACATCCCATACCGCTTTTTCTAGATCCGTGAGCTGTGGCTCTTGGACCAGCCCAAAGGGGGTGTTCCAAAAAATGGCGTCAAATTTTTCCCCTTCTTTGAGCCCGTCATACAAATCACCCTCGCGGACATCCATTTTGTCGGAAAAAGCGTGCTTCTTAATATTTTCCTGCGTATTACGTACGGCATCCGGGTTAATGTCTATTGCCACAACGCGGCCAGCGCCTTTATAAAGCGCCGTAATGGAAACAGCCCCCGTGCCTGGTCCTATTTCCAATAGTTCACTGTCCTTGCGTACCGGCAGATGTTCGGCAAAAAGCTCGGTATCGTTAAAATATTTCGGTGAAAAGACGTTTGGATATACTAAAAATTCTCTCCCCGCAACCATCGCAATATACGGCGTGCCGTTCTCTTGGCTTTTTTTCAGTATAGCCCGGGTGCCTTCCAGATACTCCTCGTAGCTTAGAGTACTCCGGTCTTTGCCCATCCGATTTGGCAGAGTTGCCGCTTTCGCTTCGAATTTATCCTTACCCATCGGCCTACTTAACCAGCGCGAACTTGCCGTCCTTGCCGCGTTTGAAGTACTTTTGATTCTGCAAGTTGACGACGATAGTGCCCGGCTTAACATGCCGCTCTTTGAGCACTTTTTCGATGATTTGTTCCTTGGTCATGGGGCCGTGTTTGCGCAGAACTTCGCGGATCACGTCGCGCACGACGCCTTCCGTGTAGCCCCACTCTTTAAGGGCGTACATGCCGCGGCCGACCAGCACGAAGCGGCTGTCTTTAATGAGCTCGTTATGGGTGGTGGCGACGTGCGCCGTGCGGTCGAACATTTTTTCGATGAGCTTCGACACCTCGCGGAAGTGCAGCGGGGAGCCGTGTTTTTTGACGGCAAGGTATGCATAGTCGCGCACGCCCTTGGTCTTTACGTTGGGCGATTTTGCCGAGCCCCACTCGCCGAGCGGGTTCTTGCCCAGGGTCTTCGAGATGCGCAGCCAGCGGCGCAGAATCTCGTCGTTGCGGTGCTTGTCGTTAATAGTCTGGAGCTCCTTGAGGAAGCGATCGATCATCTCGCCCTCGGGGATCAAATCCTCGTCGGAGAGGTTCGAGTAGAGGCTCTTAAGCGCGCCCTCTACTTTGTGTGCAAGGTCCGCGTCGACATACCAGCAGCGCTCCACCTCGTCGTCCTCTTTGCGGTATTTAAACGGGTCGCCGAGCACCAACAGGAAGTAGATGTGGTTTTGCATCGACTTGTCCTTGGTCATGTACTCGAGCAGATCTTCCTCGCATACGATACCGCCGAGGCCGTCGATGATGCGCTCAAGCTCGGCAAAGGCGCCCTGCGCCTGGGTAAACGCGGAGGATTTCTTAAGCGACGCGAGCGCGTGGTTCTCTATCTGACGGACGCGCTCGCGCGTAATGCCGTAGCGCTTGCCAATAGCCTCGAGCGTCACGCGCTCGGGCAAGGAACCGAGGCCGAAGCGCGCTTCGAGCACCGTGCGGGAACGTTCGGGGAGCGCAAGGAGAAGTTTTTTGACTATCGCTTTCGGCTTGAATTCGGTTGTATCTCGGGTCGCGGTTGCCATATTGATGTGGCCTAATATATCACGCTAAAACAGGGTGTCAAATGCCGTCACACAATAAAATTGATGACCCTGCCGGGGACATACACCGCCTTTTTAACCTCACTCTTCCCTATCCATTTTGCCGCCGCCGCCTTCGCCGCGGCGAGCGCCTCGTCTTCAGGGGCATCGGCCGCAAGCGAGACCGTCGCGCGTACTTTGCCGTTGACCTGCACCGCAACCACAAGCTGTGCCGCCACCAATTGCGCCTCGTCGTAGGCGGGCCATCCGCCGGCTGGCGGACTCCCGCTCCAATCCCACCCCGCGCGCTCTGCAAGCTCGTGCGCTATGTGCGGCGCAAACGGCATCAGGAGCTGAATAAAAATTTTGTATGCGTCTTTGGGGGCACCTTCCTCGAGTTTGTTAAGTAAAATCATCAGTGCCGAGACTGCGGTGTTCATTTTAAGCGCGGCGATATCATCGCCCACTTTTTTGATTGTTTGGTGTACAAGCATCTCGAGCTCGGGAGAAGCTGGAATATCCTCCGGTACAAGCCGCCACGCACGGTCCAAAAAGCGGCGCACCCCTACGGCCCCGCCTGGGGTCCACGGGTAGGCCCCCACCTCGTTGTACGGCCCGATAAATGCCAGGTACATACGCACGGTGTCGGCCCCGAGCTCTTGGACTGCCGCATCGGGGTCGACGACGTTGCCCCTGCTCTTGCTCATTTTTTGTCCGTCGGGGCCCATAATGAGTCCGCGGTTCATGCGCCGTATGTACGGCTCGCTATCGCTTACCAGCCCAAGGTCGTGCATGGCTTTATGCCAAAAGCGCGAGTATAAAAGGTGCATGGTTGTGTGCTCGGACCCGCCGGAATAAAGATTAACCGGCAGCCAATTTTGCAGTTTGTCCTTTGCGGCAAACACCGTCTCGTTGTGCGGGTCGGCATAGCGCTGGTAGTACCACGACGAGTCGACAAACGTATCGAGCGTGTCGGTCTCGCGTTCGGCCGGACCATTGCACGACGGACACACTACCTCGACCCACCCGCGTTTTTTTGCCAGAGGGCTCTTGCCCTCGCCGGTCGGGAGGTAATCCTCCAAATCGGGCAGCACCACCGGCAGTTGATCCTCAGGCACAGGATTGTAACCACATTTCTCGCAATGAATCATGGGGATCGGCACGCCCCAAAAGCGCTGGCGGGAAACCACCCAGTCCCGCAGGCGATATTGCTTGGTCAACCGCCCGCCAACCTGTGCAGTTATTTTCGGTATTGCTTCGGCGCTTTCGACGCGGTTGAACTCTCCCGAGTTTGCAAGCGTACCGTACGCCGTATAGACCCCTTGTTCGCCTACAAGCCAGCGCAAGCCGTGCTGATGGGTATCGGGCGTAAGAAATTTTTTAAGCTCATCGGTCGTGAGCCAAAGCACTTCGTGGATAGCGTCCTCTTCTGCCGCAACTGGCTTTCGTGCATCGCTTTGGAGCTCAAAGTACAGGACATGCGCATGCGCATTCCGGTTGGTCTTTTTCGGCACGTGATAAAACTTGCCGTGTACGATACCAAAGTCTTTGATAAATTTGGCATCGGTATATCCAACTTCTTGCTCAAGCTCCATGCGCGCGGCCTCTTCGGGACTCTGGCCCTCCTCGATGCCGCCGGTAATAAAGGTGCCCCAGGCAACCTGCTTCCATTTAAGCGCGATGTATGTATCTTCGGCCCAATGCTTCACAATGGCGATAATCGCCTCGCGATGGTCAAATGGCTCACCCTCGCGGATTTTGCCCGGCTCGGTAGTCTGCTCATAGGTTGGCTCTACCACCTCTTTAATCGACAAGCCAAATTTTTTGGCAAATTCAAAATCGCGTTCGTCGTGCGCGGGGACGGCCATAATGGCGCCGGTGCCGTAGCCCCCGAGCACATAGTCGGCTACATATATCGGTATCTCCTCTTGGGTCGCGGGGTTAATGGCTTTGACGCCTTTTAACTCGACGCCGGTTTTCTCTTTATTTTCACTGCGCTCAAGCTCGGTCTTTTTACCTGCAGCTTTGACGTACTTTTTGATGTCATCATCGGCACATTCCCCGACAATCGGGTGCTCGGGCGCCACAACCATATAGGTTGCACCAAAAAGCGTGTCGGGGCGCGTGGTAAAAACAGTCAGCTTGCCGCCGTTTGTTAATGCAAAGTCAATTTCGGCCCCCTCGCTCCGGCCTATCCAGTTTATTTGCGCGTCTTTAATTTGTTTCGGCCAATCGAGCGGGGCCAGGTCGTCTATCAAGCGGTCGGCATAGTCGGTTATCTTAATATTCCACTGCGGCAGATTGCGCTGCTCGACCTCGGTGCCGCAACGCTCGCACTTACCATCGACCACCTGCTCGTTTGCGAGCACGGTTAAATCTTTAGGGCACCAATTGACCGCGGTTTCTTTGCGGTACACCAGCCCTTTTTTATAAAACTGCAAAAAAAGCCACTGCGTCCATTTATAATACTTTGGGTCGGCGGTTATGACCTCGCGGCTCCAGTCGAAGGTCGCACCCATCGAGCGCAGCTGCCCGCGCATGTAGTCGATATTACCGAAGGTCCACTCGCGGGGATGAATCCTGTTTTTTATGGCCGCATTTTCGGCCGGCAGGCCAAACGCGTCGAAGCCTATGGGGTAGAGCACGTTGTAGCCCCGCATCCGCATGTAGCGCGCAAAAATGTCCGGCACGGAAAAGGCATACCAATGCCCCACATGCAAGTTGCCGGATGGGTACGGGAACTCGGTCAAAAAATAAAAATTTCCGCCCAAGGCGGACCGACCTTGGGCCGGCTCGTCAGGAGTATTAAAGGCGCCCGACTGTTCCCAGCGCTCCTGCCATTTTTTCTCTATCGCCCGGTGATCGTACCGCTCGGCCATGAAGGTTAAAATACCACACGAAAACGCCTACCGAAAGGCAGGCGTTTTCGTATAAGCTCAATAATTAGCGCGTTTTGCTGTAGGGCGGGTAGCGCTCGGGGTCTATGGTGCGGGCAAAGCACGTCTCGCCCGGTCCATGCTCCCATGTGTCTCCCCCGTTTTTGACTCCGGCAGGGATGGCCATGACCGGCTCGGTGTAGCGAGTATCTACAAAGCGGTTCTTGGCATTGAAGGTCGCGCAGAGTTTAAACGACGAGGTGCTCGTACGCCCGTAGACATAGGCGCCGCCTGTTTGCGGGTCGGCCGGCACCCGGAAGCCCGATATCGGGTCGTTAAGCTCGGCAAGGTCAGCCGGCAAGGTCTCTTTTTGCTGCCAGAAGTTGACCAGCTGCCACTGTATAGATTGCAGGTCGCTCACTTTTTGCTCATCCATCCGGTAGCCGCGCGCATCGCCCGGCGTGCCGATAATAAAGAACCCAGCCGCGATGCTCGCCACAATGAGCGCGGCGACGCCCCAATTAATGGAGGCGGCGTATTTCGGCTCGCGGGTCCAATACCCGCGGATATCAGCCAAAAAATGGAGGAACCCCGCCCCTGCTACCAAGAGCACGACCAGCACCTTAAGTAAGAAGCGCACCGAGAGGTCCTCGCCGGAGAGAAAGGTGTAGATAAGCGTAATAAGGTCGATGACGATTGTGGCGCCGGCGACAAACACGGTAAGGAAGAGCGCCCAGCGCCGCACGAATATCTCGCCGCGCGACGGGTCGCGCGCGATATCGCGCCGGATGAGCCGCATAAGGACAAGGAAGACGGGTGCCAACACAATGAGCGCCGCCATCTCGTACGCAGCCGAGGTGTACGGGTCGTAAAAGTATGCGAGCGGGTCCGGGAACGCGTAGTTAATGTAGTCGAAGATAAGTGCGATAAACGCGACGACGCCCGCATAGAGCGAAATCATCGCTCCCACCCACAAAAAGAAGTCTTTTGGCGTTGTTCGTGGCCTGTCCATAAAGATGAAGACGTTATTAAATAATCGCCCTTACAGTATAGCAAACGGCCGCCCGAGAGGGGCGGCCGGTCGTAGTGTATCAATGGAGTTGGTGGTGACGCCATGTATTGCCCGCAAAATCAATCCTCTCTCTCAGGAGCGGGGGGTCGGCATCAGGCGAGAGTTTGAACAGGCTCCCCCGCGAACCTACGAAGGTAATTTCGAAGGGGTTCACTTCGATGCCTCTGATGTAATCGAGGCCGAGGTACACTTCGCAATCCTTGTTGAACGGGATCATAATGCCCGACCTGTTGGTGCGGAGATTGAGTTTGAGTTTTGCCGCCACATGCGTGAGAAGCGCCAGCCCAAACCCATACTCGAGCGGCTTGCGCAGCCCAAGTATCGTCGTTTGCATATTGGCGATCATCTGCGACGGATAATCGGCCAACGGGCAGAAGGGTGCGACAACGGCGTTGTCGAGCACCATGTGGCCGACAAGCCGGCACTCGTGGCGACCGCCGCTAAGATATCCATAGTTTGGGCACTCGCTGCAGGAGTTCACTATCTTAACTATCTTTGGAGCCATGTGGTCCTCCCAAGGTGCTAACCCCGCGGACTATAGCATAAACGGCCGCCCAAGAGGGGCGGCCGATCGTAGCGTCACAACTGAGGCGTATACGTCATCAGCTCACCCCAGCAGTCAGTGACCTCGTCAAATGATTTTCCGAAGTCTGCCTTAAGCCCGCCGGAGTTGAGCCGCTCGGTATGCACCCAGAGGCCGGCGAGTGCCGCCGCGACCCGCGACACCGCCTGCACCTGGGCGCTCCTTGCCATGCGGTCGACCAGATGCTGGTCGAGAATCTCGAGCGAGCCGCAGAATCGCTCCATGCGCCGCCCGAACTCTTTGGTTTCGACGACATCCATCATGCGCTCATGCGCGTCAGCCGCATCCCGCACGATGCCGCGGACTGCACGCACGGCATGGAGGGCGGCTAGCTCATCCCCGGCCTCGGCAAGAATATCTTCGAACTGCGGTTCGAGCGGCGCCGGCTTTCGCACCAGACGGAATTTCATCCTCATGGTCACCTCCACTGTTGGGGTTACGGGAAGAACGTTTATGCGATTGTATCAGTCATTATTGAAAAAACCCTGGGGATAACTCTACCCGTGGAGGAATTCGATAGTGTCGCCGTCCTGCACCACATATTCCTTACCCTCGGTGCGGATCTGGCCCAACTCGCGCGCCTTGGCGCGGCTCCCCGCCGCAAGGAGCGTGTCCCATGGGATAACCTCGGCGCGGATAAACTTGGTCTCAAAATCGCTGTGTATGGCCGCACCCGCGCGCGGCGCAGTAGAGCCGCGTGTAATGGTCCACGCGCGGGTCTCGTCCTCGCCGGTGGTAAAAAAACTGATAAGCCCCAGTAGTTCGTAGCCGCCGCGGATGAGATTGTTAATGCCGTCGTCGAACACGCCGTACTCCTGCCTAAACTGGTGTTTGTCGTCGCCCTCGAAATCCTTAAGCTCGTGTTCGACATGCGCGTCGACGACCACCCATGTGGCGCCGGTGTCCTCAAAAAATTGCATCAGTTTGTCCCATCGGCCGTCCTTAATCTCGTCCAGGTTATGCCCGCCCGCCTCTTTGTTTAACACATAGAGCACCGGCTTTTTGCTTATATGCTGCGCTGGGTCCTTGGTGTTCATGTCGGCGAGCTCGAGCTCGGTCAAGATAAGCTCGATATCGGCAAGCGGGTTAATGCCCTCTTGGGTCGACGCGACGTTGGGGTTGTCGAAGACCCGTACCACATGTGCGATGGCGTCTACCTCGCGGATATGAGACAGAAACTGGTTGCCCAACCCCTCCCCTTCTGACGCACCTTTTACCAGCCCCGCGATGTCGACAAACTCGACCGCGGCCGGTATTTTCTTTTTTGATTTTGAAAACTCGGCAAGTTTGTCCAAACGCTCGTCGGGCACCGCAACCACCCCGACCGACGGGTCGATGGTCGCAAACGGGTAATTGGCAATGAGCACCGACTTTTTGGTCAGCGCGTTAAAAAGCGTGGACTTCCCCACGTTGGGCAGCCCGACGATTCCGATAGACAACGCCATAAGAGACGACTATATCCTATTTTTGCTACTCGCCCAAGGTGCCGAGACGGATCATTTTGCGCCGCCAGACATTTTTGAGCCATTCGGGCGCCGCGTCGGTGGGGCCCATGCGTGTCACTTTTACTTTAAATCCGGCAAACCAAAAAATGCCCATTTTTATCTCGTTGGTGTAGTCGCCGAAGAACATCCATAGCAGAAATGGGTGCGTGCCGGAGAGCACGACGACGCGCGCGGTCTTGCCCTTGAGCCGTTTGTGCCAGCCGGTCGCGGGGGTGCCGTCTTTGTGCTTGCGCATGTTAAATGCAAACCCCGGGAGCCAGGCGCGGTCAAACAGGCCCTTGAGCAGGGCCGGCATCGTACACCACCAGTTTGGGTAGAGCACCATAAAATGGTCGGCCCACCGCACCGCATCCTGAAAGTCTTTCAGGTCAGGCTCGAGATCCTGGATGACCTTATAGCCTTTGTGGAGTATCGGGTCAAAGCGCAGGTGCGCCAAATGAATCTTCTTTACCTCGTGTCCGGCCTTGCGCGCGGCAGTCTCGTACAAAAGCGCCATCTCCCCCGTTAAGGTATGCGTTTCGTCCGGATGCCCGACAAGCACGACTATTTTGCGCGGCGTATGGTCGCTAAAAAATTTCATCCTATTTTTCTCCTATGTTCAATTCTACCGTGCTTGCGCGAAACTGATTCGGGATATCCTCCGGGTTTTTTGGCATCACGCGGATAGCCGGCAGGTCGGGGTTGGCGCCATATTCCGGCTCGGCTGGCGCGGGTGCCGGCGCAGGTTTCGGTGCGGGCGCCGGTTTCGGTGGAGGAGGGGGCGGAGGTATCGGTTGTGGCGGGGGTGGGGGCGGCGAGACTGCGGGCCGTAGTGCAGGCTCCGGCGCGGGCTTAGGCGGAGGAGGCGGGGGTGTGGGTTTTGGAGGTGGTGGAGG
>CAYIWV010000015.1:0-13855 GCA_964367315.1 uncultured Candidatus Saccharibacteria bacterium
TTGTTGCCCTTGTAGCGCGATTAATGCTACAAGTTTTTGCAGCAAAAATGCTTTCACATTTTTGCCATTTGATTTTGTTTGTTTTTACCTGCCCGTCTCCACAAAGTTGAAAAGACCCAGATGGGAAATTTCTTCATGGGACGGATTGTAGAAAGCATATAACTTTCGTTGACAATGACCTCCGAACCTCGATCAATATTTTGGCACAAAAAATCCCGCGTTCCCGCGGGTGCAAACGGCACAGAATTGCCGCCTATCTCCGCGATTGGGTATTTCTGTACGTAATCATATTGATATAAGGAGTATATACCCCCTGTTTAAGGGTGTCAATGTAGTGGCAAAATAGCCAAAATGAGCTTATATTACAAGGAGAATCAATGAACCTTGGGAGGATGCCATGCAGGCTCTCTTGCTGATTGTTTTACTAGTCGCCATTTGTGCAGTAGCCGAACTCCACTGGGCGGGACAGATCCTTATGGCCACGGCTGCCATATTACTGCTCGGCACCGGATCAATTCTTGCGGCCAAGGATTTCATCACCACAAAGTGGCGAAACCGCAACCGCGAGTGGGGAATATAATATAAACTGGGCGAGAACGCCGCGTGATGAGCGCGGTGTTTCCTTTCACGAAAATTGAAACCGCCCGGCAAGAGCCGGGCGGTTTTTGCGAATCGATTCAAGGAGAATGTTACTCGCGGTCGCGCATGCGCTCGCGGGCGCGCTCGATAGCGCGGGCCGCGGCTTCTTGCCCGCCAAGGCCAAAGGAGAGGCCGAAGGCAAGCGCCAAGGCAACGACGATACCGGTTGAGAGTATCTGCGTCACGCCCGGGGCAATCTGCAAGTGGTCGAGCGCCGCGAGTATCGCGAACACCCAGATGGCCCAGCGGGCCACCGCACCGGCAACACCGGCCGACCCAACACCCGCCGCGCGGGCCGACCCCACGACGACATTCTGCGCCACCTCGGCAACGACCGCCGCGACGACGATGATGAACGCTGCCACAATTACGCGGCCAAGCAGCGGCAAGAGGCCAAGCTGGATGAACGCGGTCACTTGGTTAAGACCCATAACGGTCAACGCCGCCCACAGTACCACCACGATAAGGAACCACTTGACCAAGCCGCCGATGAAGGCGCCCGAGTCGAGCCGGTACCCCGCACGGTTCACTACCTCTTCGACACCGGCGCTGCGGAGCGCGTGGTCGACGCGGATAGCATGGATCGCTTGCGCGATGATCTTGCCCACCAGCACGGCTACGAACCAGCCGATGACAAAGATAAGCACCGCCAACACCAGCTGCGGAATGAAGTTGACCACCCAAAACAGCATGCTGTAGAACGACAGCTGCAGGGCGTCAGCCCAATTCTGTACGATCATATCTAAATACTATTAATTAATTGATAACTATTAAATTCGACCCCTTTATTATAGCAACCGCCACCGTAGTGGGGGCAACTCTGTGGATTACGAGGGGAAAAGGGGTGGGTACCCTGCGGGCAACCCCTGCGCGAAAGGTGGAAACCTGCCTGCCGGCAGGCAGGAATCTCGCCGAGAAAAGACTATTTTAAGCCAATATTGAGCCGGTCAAACGCTATGGCATGGGGGTAGTCCAACACATCCCGCAAGAGTTTATCGCTCATATTGAGCCGGTAAAAGAAGTCTTGGGTCGACATCGCCGAGTAGCGGATCTCCTTGCCAAGCTCCGCCTCGAGGCCCCTGATCCGCCCGCGCAAGACCCGGTCGCTCATCCTATCCCCCACGACGAGGAGGTCGAGCCGGCCATCCCAATCCCCCACAAATACTCCTGCCATAATAATCATCTTGAGCCCGCCAGCGCTCTTAAGGCGTTTCTCCAAATCGCTCGCGCGCGCCGGCGCGTTTAAGAGCAGGCCTTGCAGCGCCGCCAAGTAGCGGAACTTCGGGTTAAGCGTGTAGCGCGTGCGGCCCACTCTGCCGGCGCGCTTCACAAGCCCAATCGTGCAAAAGTTAGTAATCTCTCTGCGGGCGGTGGCGGGCTCGACGCGCGCATGCGCGGCGGCCTCTGCGGCCGATATGGACTCTCGCGGGTTAAAAAGGAAGAGACGCAATAACTTGACTCGAGCGGCGGATCCAAAAAGTTTAGCCAGTGTGTCGGTCATGCAGATAGTCGGTACCAGAGCATTGTATGAAAAACCTCTTCATAAAGCAAAACCCCCGGCACAAGCCGGGGTTTTGCCGTGACTGCTACCAACAGTTGCTTACTACAACCGGGGAGAGTCTAAAAAGTTTCCGCCAAGGGCGGACCAGCCTTGGGTTGGACTTATTTGAGCTCGACTTTGCCGCCGGCTGCCTCGACGGCCGCTTTGAGCTTGTCGGCGTCCTCCTTCTTCATCCCCTCCTTAAGCACGGTCGGGACTGCGTCCACAAGATCCTTTGCCTCCTTAAGGCCGAGGCCAAGCGCGTCCTTAACCGCCTTAATGACCTGCACCTTCTGGGCGCCAGCATCTGCCAAGTGCGCGTTGTACGAGGACTTCTCCTCTACCGCGGCTGCTACAGGGCTGGCCACGGCTACCGCCGCCGCAGAAACGCCCCACTTTTCCTCGATTGCCTTGACGAGCGTGTTGAGCTCGAGCACCGACATCTTTTCGACTGCTTCGATAATTTGATCCTGATTCATATGCCTGTTACTTAGTTTTTAGTTTCGGCCACTTTGCTCAGCACGACAGCAAACCTGCTTCGCGGAGAGTTGATAACCTGAGCGAACATCGCACGGAGCGTATCCATACCCGGTATTGCCGCAATCGATGCAATTTCGTCTTTAGAGACAAACTTGCCGCCAAACACGCCGCCCGCAAATGACAGCTGCTCCCCCCATTTTTTGATGAAGGTGGCAAGCTCGCGCGCGGGTGCGAGCTCGTCTGCACCATAGGCGATAGCGACCTCGCCCTCAAGCGCCGGCATCTCGCCCGCATAGCCTCCGCTCTCGAGCCCGCGGCGCATCAGGGTCTTTTTGGCTACGGTATAGCCAATATCCTGCGTGCGCAGTGCTTTGCGCATTTCAGACTGCTGGGCGACGGAAAGGCCCTTAAAGTTCGCAAAAACAAGCGTCTTCGCACCCTTTACGATCCCCTGCACCTTCGACACTATCTCTTCTTTCTTCTGCTTGGTAATTGCCATGTGTTCTTTTGGGCATAAAAAATGCCCCCACTTTTTATCTGACACGAATCCAGTCGGATCGTGTGTAAGGGCTTCGGAGTTCGACCTCTGCGTAGGAGTTCCTGTATTAACGGCTTTCGCCTTCCTACGGTCTTCGCGGCCCTTAAAAAATAGGTTACTGCGGCGCGGCGACGTTGTCAACGTCCTCTACCTGTGAGCCGGCTATGGCCAAAATGCCGAACGCCGCCCCAACCAGCACCACAAACCCCACAAAAAACCGTATAAAAGTCTTATCCAACATGCCTCTAGAATATCACGGAGTAAAAGCCTCCAACTCGTCAAACCAAAGGTTTGCCTCATGGTCCGACCGATATGCGCTCCCCGACCACAACGCCACACCACTAAAGGCGGTGCCGGCGGCAATACTAGTCTCTTGCCAAACGCAAGTATCGACCGCAAGGGTATCTCTCAAAAAACATGATTCCACCACTGCGGCACCTTGCCGCCATGCCACCAAATATTGATGCCATGTATCATCAAGCAAAATGGCCATATAGTCGATGCGGGTGCCTACGCAATCGGTACCCTCTGTGCACACCGATATCCGCGGCGTGGGGTCGGTAAACAGACCCTCTTTTACCCGGGCATACACGGTAAACGCGCCTTCTAACATAACAGTGCCTTGTGCCTGCATGCGGGGGATTGTTGTAATACTGTTGCCGACCGCACAGCCGCCTTGCACGCACTCGCCAGTTGTCGTGCCCTCTGCAAACTCAAAATTTTTAGCTTGGCCGCCAAACATCTGCCAGCTTCCTATACCGCTATCAAAACTGTCTTCGAGCGGCGAGCCTCCCACAAACGTCTTTATAACAGGAGTGGCCTCTTCAGTAGTCGTTGCAGTTTCGATAACAACCTCTTCGGTGGTTGTTGCGACTTCCGGTTCAGGCGCTGGTTCAGGCTCCGGTGCAGGCTCCTCAGCCGGCGCAGGCGCACCGCCCCCACCACCGCCACTCGAACGAGTGACATACCGGACCTTTGGCGCAGGAGTTTCAGTCTCGACACCGGCAACAACGCCCAGCTCTTGTCGTGGCATCAACGGCGCGGCAACAACTGCGGCACCACCACTCTCGCCTAAAAGCTCGCGCAGCTCCTCATTGTTGAGACTCGAGCCATACAGTTTGTCGATGATATTAAAATTTTTCGTGCGGCTCTCGCTCGACCCGTCGGCGGCACTCCCTAACCCCCTCAGGCCGCCAATCGTCACACCAATATCACTTGCAACTTTTTTGGCAGCAGCAAGCGTTGCAGCTGCGGCTGTCTTCCCTACTCCGTATCCTTGTTTAGCTCCATACGCGAGGGCGTCTCCTGCTCCGAGCACAACGCCAGTAATTTTATACGCAACCCCCGCATCTGGCGCCGTAAAGCACTCCCCCTCTGCCGAGGCGAGTGTCGGCTCAAGGTTATCGAGCCGCTCACGGACATCCCCCACCACACGCTCCGGCGCATTGGCCAAATACTCTTGGCTAAACGAGTGGCCCGGGTATGGCGCATCAAGTTGCGTGGGGGCAAAGTCAATATTACTTGGCAACGGATTAAAACCGATTGTTTTTACATAGGCAAGCAACGAGTCGCCCGATGAGTTTAAATATTTCCCGTTTCCTTCGACAAAACTTGCCGGCGTCCCGACATTATAAATAGAGGTTGCCTCCCGCGGCACGCCGTGGCCAAGCAAGTAGTTGTACATCGCATTGGTGTAGTACGTGCCCTGCGAGTGCCCGACCAACAGCACGCGGCGTGTCGTCAGCTCATTGTGGAGGTTGATGAGTATGGTCTTGAGATCATAGTCGTCGATATAACTCCCCGAGCTCTGCCCGTCCTGCAACCACGTCTTCAATAAATCCCCCGCCCCCTCAAGATGGGTGGCGTTATACCCGTTTAAAAAATTTAGCTTTGAACTTTCTCTGACAACTATTTGTGTTTGAAATTTTCTAAGATCCTCTTTAGCTTTTTGTTGTGTAGTATTGATTCCATTTACATAAACGATAGTTGCCCCATTAGAATCACAAATTGCAAAAGCAAAATTAGGAAGAAGGCCCAATATTAATATCGCAATAATTTTCGTTAGGTAAGGCATAAAAGGTCATGAATTTGCGCGCCAATTCTTCTTGAAAATCTTTTCTCGCTTGAGTGTTAAAAACTAATTCATCTACTTCATCTGATTTTTTGATATCCAAGATACAAACACTTCCTCTGCTTTCTTCCTGCGTTACCGCAACGAACGTCTCCGAGTTGTAGACATGCGTAAACTCCATCTGCAACGCTTTTGCATACTGCAGCATCGCTATCACAACCTTGGGCGTATCCTTGTATTTCAAGTAAATCACCCGCTCCACGTCGTCGCGGATGCCGTTTTGGTTGCTATCTACTCCCGCCAACGTCGCGTCCTTTGCAGCCGCATCAGGCTCTGGCGGTAATTCGCCGTTTATGTCGCTCCATACAAGCCTGTTTGCATGGATCTGCGTCACAGCCTCTGCGGTCGCCTCTTTTTCATTAAGGACCACCAACCGCCACCCAATAAACGCAATAAATGCAAGTATCAAGACAACCAAAGGCCATTTTGCGTATTCCCAGATATTTGCCAAAGTCTTGTTCATTGGGCGTTCTCTATCATGAAGAACTCACAGCCGCCACATTATCATACACAAAAATCCTGTCTACCTTTCCAAGGTGACACCTTGGAAGGACCTATCAATCTTGAGCATAGCCTCCATATCTTCCAACTCAGAGATATCCATAGGAAGCGCGCTCCTCTCAAGGATAACCCCCTCTTTTCTATCTCCCGGAAAGTAGTCCGGATAACTCGAAAATGCAAAATCTTTCAAAAAATCACTTGCAACAACAGCATTTTTCAATCCTTTTAACTTCCACCCCGGCTCAAAAATGTCCAGGGGATTCAAATGGATATACGAAATAACCCACCTAAAATATTCGTCATTATTTATATGTTTTGCTCGAAAGGGGCGGCAAAATAAGCCTCCACTTCTTTTATTTTTTGTATTGAAATACATTGAGTAAGCAGTGGAAATTCTAGTAAGAAATTTACTAATTCCCCCATCCTGTTCCTCCCGGAGGATAAGGTGAAAATGATTCGGCATTAACGAATAGGCAATTACACTCACAAGACCCTTACCGCGCTCATAATCCAAGGTGTCACCTTGGATTGATTTAAATACCAACGGAATCCGACTATTACACAAATAAAGGAGATCTTGAAAACGTTTCCAGTCTTTTTCTTCTTCAAAAATAAGGCGTTTTTCAATACCTCGATTGTAAATGTGATAAAACTCGCTGGGAATAAAAGTATCTTTTCTTTCCATGTATCCAAGGTGTCACCTTGGATAGATTATAGATGTGTTATTCAGAAAAGTACAGAATTTCTTCCAAGGTGTCACCTTGGAAGAAGGTTTAAAGGGAGGGGTCGAGCTGATACTGGGTGAGGGCGCGAGTGAAAGCTTCATCAGCTAAATCAAGCACGTACCAACGGGTAAAGCCAACAATAAGTACGCCGACGAATATTATCGCCCAAAAACTCTGTTTCCTATAGATTGGTATGTACATAGTTATTTGATGAATTGTTCATCTATTTTATCCAAGGTGTCACCTTGGATTAGTTGGTGAATTGGAAGGAGGCGAGGATGGGGCGGTAATAGTCGAGGGTTTTGGCGCTGTTGGCGGCGGTAATTTCGTACCATACCCCGTTGCGCTTGATGGGGATGAGGAAGAAGGAGCAGTCTGGGTCCTGCTCGCTTGGGGTACACCCGTAGCCGTCGGGGAAGAAGTAGGCGGTCGCTTGTACTCCACCGATGACCATGGGCTCGGTCGTCGATGCATGGTTTTTAATCGTGCGCTCGACTTGGTTGACCGTGACCCCAAAACGGTGCGGTGAGGTACTGGCCAGTTCATACACGCTCACGATAGACAGTATGGCGTTGTTCGTATCGATAATATTTTGCTCCGGCTCGAGCGCCCACGCGTCGGGGTAGGAGAAAGAGTAATGAAACCGCTCGTTGGTGTAGGTCTTGGCGGAGGCTTGGCCGACCGGCGCGCTCTCGCCTGGCGCTTTGGCAGTATTTTTAAAGAAAAGAATTGCCCCCACAACGATAACGAGGAGTACCACAAGCCCGGCAATTGTTTTGTACATACCGCCACAATACCACGGGGACAAAGCAAAAAACCACCCCTTGCGGAGTGGTTTTTTGTCTTATCTGCGACGCGAAAGCCGCCCCTTTCGAGGCGGCTTTCGCTTTGCTTCCCTACGTTAGCCGTAAGGAGTCCACCCTGTAGTAGCGCGAAGCTATTACTGGATGTTCAAGCCCGTAACGGTTTCCGTCTGGAACGCGTTGAGGTTGAAGGTGTACAAGTTGTCCATCGAGTCCCCGTTCGTCGTGCTCCACTTGAAGCCCGTGAGCTTGGCGCCCGCAGCAACGTTGTCGCCGCCGGAGTTGATCGTAACTTTAAAGGTAAAGTTACGCGTCTCGCCAGCCTCAATCTCGAAGCGTTTGTCGCCTGAGTTCGTGGTGTCGTTGGTGTCGGTGACATCAGGCGAAAGGATCGCCGTGCTGTACCCATAGGCACCCGACGTGGTGCCGGTGGACGAATCGGTCGTGGTTGCCCACGCGAAGCCGTCCATACTCGATGATGCTACACCGCCTGCGGCCAGTGCCTGATCACCATCAAGGTAGACCGTGTCAGAACCATTGTTCTGAGCCGAGAATTTGATCGTGAACTCGACTTGGTCCGGAGTGCCGGCAATAGAGCCGACGGTCTTAACTGCAGTCGAGCTCTTGTGGGTGAGCAAGACGCCCTGCTTGGTGAAGAAGGTCATGGTGTTACCACCCGCATTGCCGGTGATATCCGTACCCTCGGTGAGCGTGCGGCCTGCTGCATCCTCAACATCCCAGCCGGTAAGGCTGTTGGTCGATGATGCCGAAAGAGTGCTGTTGTTGTCCGGTGCACCCGAGTCTGCATCGGCGATGTCTAACGCAATCGTGAAGGTCTTGGTTTCATCCTTCTTAAGCGCGTACTCGACATCGGCGAAGGTGACCGCATTAGTGGTTGCACCAGTGCTGATCGTCTCGGTATCAAGCACCGTCGAGCCCTCCATAAGGTGGACGCGCTTGACGATTGCATTGACGTTGTTACCCGCTGACGTAAGGGTCACCGCGAGGTCGTGGATGGTGACATCCTGATTCTCAGCCTTGACCTTAAACTCAAGGAATTTGACGTTCTTAGTCTCGGACGTCGAAGCGACGGTGACCAAAGACGCAAGCGGGTTGTTGGAACCAGCGCTGATCTTGAGAATACCGTTCGATTCGGTGTTGAAGGAGACCGTCTTGGTGATGGTCGTCGAGTCGGTCGCCGAGATGTAAGTCTCAGAGATGCCTGCGGCATCAACCGCGCGGATGCCGTTTTGCGGGATGTTGAAGTCCCACGTATCGTCATCGTCGGTCGAGTCCATGTTAGCGATCACATCAACCGTGGCGTAGATCTTGCCCTTGTCGTCCTCGCGGATAATGCCGCTGAGGTTCGAGAAGCGGAACGAGTACGTCGAGGTTGCCGTGCTGCGCGTAATCTCATCTGCATCGATAGTCGCGAGCTTCTTGCCATCGAGCCAGAGGCTTACCGACTGAATGTAGTTGGTCAAGCGAGAGCTGCCGTTGCCGGTGTGGTTCTTCACATCGACGTCGACGCGCTCGATCTTGATGTCAGAGTCATCGGCAGTCATTTCTGCGCCGAGCACTTTCTGATCATCCTCATTCTCGCTAAGAGAAGTGTCGGTGTCGCTCAAGACGTTGATGTTCTTGAGAGAACCCTCGCCGCCCTGGAGGCCTGCTGCCGGAGCGCCCGGGGTGCCCGGAGCGCCGCCGCAGACCGACACGATCTTCGTGCGGGTCACCGGACCGACATAACCTGCTGCCGGAGTAATGCTGAACTTAATCTGGAACTTAACAACTGCAGCCTTGGTCGCAGGACCGAAGGTCGAGGTCTCCAAACCAGGTGCGCCAGCGCCAGAGACAGATACGCGGGTATCTGCCGAGGCGTTAAGGAAGGCCTGGAGAGCCATGACATCCGAGCCGGACGAGCCCTGCTGGAGGTCGCGCGCGAGCGCGGGGCAAGCGCCAGCGGTAGAACCGCCGGTAGAGCCGCCCGAGGTCGGCTGGCCGCTGAGGGCTGCCGTAACGTTAGCAATCGTCGCCGAATCAGCCCCGAAAGACTGGAGGAGGTTGACGATAGCCTGGACCTGCGTCGAGGAAAGGCTCGCAGCCTGGGCCGGGGCAATGGCAACTGCGCCAATGAGACCGGCGGCAACTGCGACCGATGCCGCGATTACAGCCAAACGAGTCGAACTGTTGGTAATAGTCATATCTAACTAATTAATCGAACTAACTTACTGGTAAACAATGGATAATCGAACCGAACCGTAGAACATGTTCTACCTGTCCGCCACCCCTAGGGGAGTGCCGGTTTGGTAGCAAAGTAGTTGACGGAATTTCAGCCGTTATCTTTCCGTAAGCGGGACAAGGAGTTTCAGTAGTATTCGGTTGTCAACGAACGGGCCTGCCTCGCGCACACAACAGTTACGCGGCCACAGGGCCTCTCACCATTATATGAAGCGATTGGCCACCTGCAAAAAAGCCCTGTGGACAACGATAAAAAGGGCCCAGGAGGGGTCTCTTCATAAAGTGGCCTTGGGCCTAGTGAATATACCCAGGATTAGGGTAGGGGTCAACATGGTCCCGCTTGGCTCCCCAACCCCCATTTTGCCTTAGACCAGGCTGTACACGCTCCAACGGCGCTCCCCGCTTTTACGGACTAGTCCCTGCTCGATAAGGCTCAAGAGCTCGCGTTGGATGGTTTTTTCGCTGCAGCCAGTCACAATAGCCGAAATAGCCTTAATTGAAGCGGTCTTCTGCTTTTTTAGGACATCCAAAATAAGCGATACTCTCGAATTATGTCCTTTATTTTCTGACGCCTTACTGTCTTTGTCCTTTATGTCCGATATGTCCTTTTTGGTTGCCGCGGCCCGTGTAGGGGCCTCTATAAGCCCGAAATGCGGGACGGTAAATTCGTCCGGTCCGAAAGGGGAGGGGTGACTCCCCTGGACCAGTCGCTCGGCAAGATGCTCGTATTCCGCGCAAAGCAGTACCGCATTATCCTTATGAATAAGACCATCGGTCGTCGCAAGCCGCACGCGGGAGAGGAGCCCCAGTACATCCGCGAGCACAACCGGCGCATCAAACTCCCCGGCTGCCAACCGGCAGATCTCGCCCGGGAGTGCTGCGGCTCTATCGGCTAGCGCATCGAGTTTACCCTCCGGTACTGACTGAGCGAGGATATATAAGACATGCGCAATCCGCTCGGACTTAAGATAGCAAAAATACCAGTCATATCTTCCTCGAAAGAGGATCGAGCGCAATGCAAACTCTTGAAATTTTTTACTCTTGTCTGGCATGTCTTTTACAATATGTCCTTTGTGTTGTCTTTTATGTCTTTTGTGTTCAAAGACTTTTTAAAGACAGACCTTGACCTTGAGTGTAGCACCGCCCCCGCGGTGCGCAAGAGTATGCAAACACATGATATTATTTCCCTGACATGGCGCGTAAAAACGGCAAATCGGACAAGAAGATCCCGCAGGAGACCAAGCGCGCGGTCGTCGTCATCCTCTTGTTTGTGGTCGGGCTCTTTTTGCTCTTGGCGGCCTTCGGCGCGGCGGGTATTGCGGGCTCAGACGCCTATCGTCTTATCGCGTCGCTTTTGGGAGTCGGGTATTTTTTGGTGCCGGCTATCTTTTTTGTATTGGCGGCCAATGCGCTCCGGCCCGAGCGGGAAGGTTTTGCCCCGCTTAAACTCATCGCAAGCGCGCTCTTTTTCGTTGCCGGGCTCGGGTTTATCGAGATCGTGAGCGGCCAAGGGGGGCTCTTGGGCCGCGTTATCGCCGCGCCGGCGATACAGTACTTTGATGTCTATGTCGCGATTGCCGGGCTCGGGGGTATCGGGCTTATCTCCATGCTCCTGGTGCTGGAGGGGAATATAAGCGTCCAGCCGTTTATCGGCGCGTGGCACTCTCTCGCAAGACTTTTTGCCGCACTGGTGAGACCGCGCTCGGTGCTTGAGCCGGCGATGACGGGTATCCAGATGCCGGAAGACGAGGGGGTAGGTGGCGTGCCGATGTTTGACGAGCCCAAGGCGGCGCCCTCGACCGCACAGGCGGAGATGCACGAAAAAAGGCGTACCGCCCATATGCTGCAGTCCCTCCTTGGCACCTACGCGCCGCCGCCGCTTGAGCTCTTGGAGAAGGACCGCGGCCGCCCGGGCGTGGGCGACATCAAAGGCAACGCCACGATTATTAAGCGGACTCTGCAGAACTTCGGCATTACGGTCGAGCTCGACGAAATATCGATAGGGCCGTCGGTAACGCGCTATGCGGTCAAGCCCGCCGAAGGCGTCCGCTTGCAAAAAATAGTCGCGCTTCAAAAAAATCTCGAGTTGGCGCTCTCTGCGCCGTCGATCCGCATCGAGGCGCCGATCCCGGGGAAGTCCTTGGTCGGCATCGAGGTGCCGAACTCGACCAGGGTGACCGTGGGCTTAGGCTCGCTGTTGGAGTCGCCGGGGTATACCGAGGCCTCGACACTGCTTACCGTGGCGCTCGGCCGCGACATTGCCGGCGGCTCAAAATTCGCCAATATCGCACGGATGCCGCACGGGCTCATTGCCGGCGCCACCGGCGCGGGCAAGTCCGTGGCCATCCACACGCTTATCTGCTCGCTGTTGTATCGCGCAGGGCCGGCGCAGCTGCGGTTTATCTTTATCGACCCCAAGCGCGTGGAGCTGACGCTCTACCGGTCGCTGCCGCACTTGTTGACACCCGTTATTACCGACGCCAAGAAGGCGATCGCGGCCCTGCGGTGGGCCGCCAAAGAGATGGAGCGCCGCTACAATATTTTGGAAGAGAGCCGCGTGCGCGACATCGAGTCCTACCATCAGACCATCCTTGCCCCGCAGC
This sequence comes from uncultured Candidatus Saccharibacteria bacterium, assembly GCA_964367315.1. GTDB lineage: Bacteria > Patescibacteriota > Minisyncoccia > Phycocordibacterales > SBAW01 > GWA1-54-10. Next base: position 12,202 of record CAYIWV010000015.1, read on the forward strand.
TCGAAAAACTGCGCAACAAGGGTGGCGCGGAGGAGGGCGAGCAGGTCCCCGAGGCGATGCCGTACATCATCATTATCATCGACGAGCTCGCGGATATCATGCAAACCTACCCGAGAGAACTGGAGGCGGCAGTCGTGCGCTTGGCCCAGATGTCGCGCGCGGTCGGGATCCATCTCATACTTTCTACGCAGCGACCGTCGGTTAACGTCATTACCGGCCTCATCAAGGCAAACGTCCCGGCGCGCATCGCGTTCCAGGTCGCATCGCAAATAGACTCGCGCACCATACTCGACCAAGGCGGCGCCGAAAGCCTGCTCGGGAAGGGCGACATGCTCTTTTTGTCATCCGACATGAACAAGCCTATGCGTCTGCAGGGCCCTTTTATCAGCGAATCCGAGGTAAAAAAGATCGTCGACTATATCGCATCGCATAACGAGCCGGAGCTCCCGATAGAGATTGGCGCGCCGCAAGCAGGCAATGACGGCGTTGGGCTCGGCAGCGCCGCGGGCGGAGAGTTTGGCGATGAAGAGGTCGACGACGACATGGTAGAGGCCGCCCGTCGCGTCGTCATGGAGAGCGGCAAGGCCTCGACCTCGTTTTTGCAGCGGCGCTTGAGCATCGGCTACGCGCGCGCCGCACGCATTATGGATGTACTCGAGGCCAGGGGGATTATCGGGCCGGCGCACGGTGCAAAACCCCGCGACATACTCGAGAAAAGCAATGCTCCAACCGCACCGGCCGCATCGAGCCCGCTCGGAGGCCGCGACCAAGGCGAGGGGGAGGTATGAGACGTATGCTCGTACTCCTGGCCGTAGCCGCCCTGGCGGCATACGGCCTGTTCGAGGCTCGACAGCTTATTACAGGTCCGACCATCACCATCGTCACGCCCGCAGACGGCTCGGCGACCTCGAGCCCCGCCGTGCGGGTAGAGGGGGTGGCGCACAATATATCGTTTTTGACCATCAATGACGCCCCGGCATATACTGACGAAGCGGGGCATTTTTATGAGGTGCTTACGCCGCCGCCGGGGCTTTCGGTTATTTCGGTATCGGCGACGGATCGGTTCGGCCGCGCGGTCAAAAAGACGCTCACCATTAATGTCCTAACGTACTGTATAAAGGTATGAAGCCTAAGGAAAAAAAACCCGAGAAGACGGTTGCCAGCAAAGCAGACAGCTCCGCAATAGACGCCGCCATCCGCGCCATTAAGACCAAATTTGGCGATGAGGCGATTATGAAATTGGGCGAAACCCCCAAGGTCGGGGTGGACGCAGTCCCGTCCGGCTCAATAGGGTTGGATTGGGCGCTCGGTATCGGCGGGTACCCGCGCGGGCGCATTATCGAGATTTTCGGCCCCGAGAGCTCCGGCAAAACGACGCTGTCGCTCCACGCGATTGCCGAGGCGCAAAAGCGCGGCGGTGTGTGCGCGTTTATCGATGCCGAACATGCGCTCGACCCCGAGTATGCAAAAAAGATAGGCGTAAAGCTGGACGAGCTTTTGGTGTCCCAGCCCGATACCGGCGAGCAGGCGCTCGAAATCGTCGAGTCCTTGGTGCGCAGCGGCAAGGTCGACATCATCGTGGTGGACTCGGTCGCCGCACTCACGCCCAAAGACGAGATAGAGGGCGACATGGGCTCCTACCAGGTCGGCAAGC
>CAYIWV010000016.1:0-13544 GCA_964367315.1 uncultured Candidatus Saccharibacteria bacterium
AGGTCCTGGTCTCCGAGGATATGGTGGGCCACAAGCTCGGCGAGTTTTCCCCCACCAAGAAGTTTATCCGCCACGGCGGCAAGATGCAGAAGGAGATGGAGACTAAGGCCAAGGAGGCCGAGATAGCATCGGCCCAGGCCGCCAAGGCCGCGGCAGATGTTGCGGGTGCGAAAAAGCCGGCTGCAAAATAATATATGACCGCTACCGCCTCACTTTCTAACTATCGCCAAGCGCCCCGCAAGGTGCGCCTTATCGCCGACCTGGTGCGCGGCAAGTCGGCCGAGCATGCGCTTAACCTGCTCGCAAACCTCCCCAAGCGCGCATCCGAGCCGATGCAAAAGCTCATCCGCTCGGCGGTCGCCAACGCGAAAGCGCCGGCCTCCGAGCTCTATATCGCAAAAATTGCGGTCAACGGCGGCATCGTGTTTAAGCGCTCCATGCCCCGCGCCCGCGGCCGCGCAAGCCAGATATTGAAGCGCACCTCGCATGTGACGGTGGCACTCGAGCCGAAGGGCGCCAAGGCCCCTGCCCAAGGCGGGTCCGCCTCGGGCGGAAAATAATTGTATGTCTAAAGTCGTACACCCATTTGCACACCGCCTCGGAGTCCTTCGGGATTGGCGCGTACGCTGGTTTGCCAGCGGGCCTGCATACCGCGAGAACCTTAAGGCGGACGTCCTCCTGCGCGAGTTCTTGCTCAAAGAGCTGCGCGGCATGTACATCGGCGGGCTCGAGATAGAGCGCGGCAAGAATCTACGCGTCATCGTCAAGACGTCGCGCCCCGGCATTATCATCGGCCGCTCGGGTGAGGGCTCGCAAAAAATCAAAAAGTCCATCGAGACATTCTTGCGCAAGAAAGGGTTGCCGGTCCCGGAAATTAAACTCGATATCGAAGAGATTCGCACCCCCGAGGCCAATGCGGCGATTGTCGCCTATATGGTGGCCGAGGGGCTGGAGAAGCGCCTCGCGTTCCGCCGGGTGCTCAAGCAGACGGTGGAGAAGGTCATGGCCAACCGCGACGTCAAGGGCGTGCGCATCGTCGTCTCCGGCATGCTCGGCGGCGGCTCCATGTCGCGCACCGAGTCGCTGAAGAAGGGCCGCGTGCCGCTCCAGACCATCCGTGCCGACGTCGACTTTGCCCGCGAGCGTGCAAACCTGCCGCTCGGCGTCATCGGCGTCAAGGTGTGGATCTACAAAGGCGACATCTTCTCCAAGACTACGGACCGCAAATAAACTACCATGCTATTCCCCAAGAAAGTAAAATTCCGCAAGTGGCACACGGGCCGCAAAAACCCCAAAGTCGTCAAGGTGGCGACGCGCGGGGTTACCGTTGCGTTTGGCTCGCATGGGCTTAAGGCTGTCACCCACGCCCGCGTGCGCTCAAACCAGATAGAGTCCGCCCGCAAGGTCATCGCCCGCTCCTTGGGCAAGACCGGCAAGCAGTGGGTGCGGATTTTCCCCGACAAGCCCTACACCCAGAAACCGCCCGAGGTGAAGCTCGGCAAAGGCAAGGGCGACCCGCAAGGATACGAGGTCGAGATCTGGCCGGGCCGCGTGCTTTTCGAGGTGGACGGCGTCGCCGAGGCGGCAGCGGTCGAGACGCTCGTTAAAGCGGGCAAGAAGCTCCCACTTAAAACCAAAGTCGTCGCTCGCGCGCATGCATAGCCCGGGCAAATAAAAAATATGGCAAAGAAACTCGACATAACCAAACACACCAAGGAGGACTTGCAAAAGCTCGCTAACGACAAGCGCGCAGAACTGCAGGTCTTGCGCTTTAGCGTCGCAGGGAGTAAAAACAGGGACGTTAAGCAGGCCTCAAAGCTCCGCAAGGATATTGCCCGGGCGCTGACGCAGCTTCGCAAAACCAACTAACGTATGGAACCGAAACGAAAACAATTTAACGGAGTCGTCGTCTCTGACAAGATGCAGGGTACGGCTATCGTCGCGGTATCCCGCTACGTCAAGCACCCCAAGTATAAGAAGTACGTCAAAAAAACGACGCGTTTTGCCGCGGACAACCCGGGCAACAAGGCTGCGGTGGGCGACAAGGTCACCATCCGCTCGTGCCGCCCGTTGTCTAAGACCAAACATTTCGAAATCGTGACCGCATAATCAACGTATATGATCCAAGACCGCACACTCGTTACCGTTGCAGATAACTCCGGCGCCAAAATCGGCCGGATCTTCAAGATACCCGGCTCGAGCAAGAAGCGGTATGCCGAGATAGGGGAGATTGTGATCTTTAGCGTGCAGAGCGCCGAGCCACGCAAGCAGGTAAAGAAAAAAGATGTCCTCCATGCGGTCGTCGTGCGCCAGCGCAAGCCCTTTCGCCGCAAGGACGGCAGCTACATCCGCTTCGACGAGAACGCGGTCGTCGTGTTGGATTGGGGCGCCAAGGACAAGAAAGAGCCCAAGGCGGGCCGCATCTTCGGACCCATCCCGCGCGAGCTCCAGGAGCTCGGGTACCAGACGATAATCTCCCGCGCGCCGGAGGTCGTATAACACACACCTATGAATACTTTGCATATAAAAAAAGGGGACACGGTAGTCGTGCTCTCCGGCAACGACAAGGGTAAGACGGGCAAGGTAACCCGTGTCTTCCCCAAGACGGGTATGGTCGTCGTCGAGGGCGTCGCTATCCGCAGCAAGCACCAAAAGCCGCGCAAGTCCGGCCAGCGCGGCCAGATTGTGGAAAAGCAGCATGCTATCCAGGCAAGCAAGGTTGCGCTCAAAAAATAAATATGGAACTGATACAGGAAAAACAGAAGAAAGCCTTTAAGGATCTCAAAGCGCAATTTGGGTGGAAGGGCGTCATGCAGACCCCCGCGGTAGAAAAGGTGGTTATTTCGGTCGGCGTGGGCAAACTTATGAAGGACAAGGAGAAAATCAAGGTCGTCGAGGACCGCCTTGCGAAGATTACCGGACAAAAGCCGGCATCCCGCGGCGCCAAAAAGTCGATCGCAACCTTTAAGACGCGCATCGGCGACAAGATAGGCTACCAAGTGACCTTGCGCGGAGTGCGCGCACAGGACTTCCTCAACCGCCTGCTCCACGTGGCGCTCCCGCGCACCAAGGACTTTAAGGGCATCTCTGCCGCGGCAATCGACGATATGGGCAACTATACGCTCGGCATCAAGGAGCACACCGTGTTCCCCGAGACGGCCGACGAGGAGCTTAAGGACGTGTTTGGCATGGCGGTAACGGTCGTGACGACCGCCAAGGACAAAAAGACCGCAAAGGCCTACCTCGAGCACCTCGGCTTCCCGTTTAAGAAGTAAGTCACTTTTCCGGAACAACTGCCAAGAAATAAATATAAAAACCCGCCGGAGAAATCCGGCGGGTATTCGTTTAGCGGTGGCGGCGGGGGCGTCGCCTGCTCTTAGTGTTACCGATGCTCAAAACGACCTTTCGTATCTCGATAAGCGTCCGTCTGCCGGACCTGCGTAAGATAGTGCGGATCTCATCTTTCGAGAGGGGGCTCCCCTTGTCGATGAGGTGTACAATGCGCTCGACCATGGGGTTACTCCGTGAGAGGTCTGTCTAGCCTATTAATAACCCATATAGATTAGTATGTCAATCATATTTGCATGGGAGAGCCCCCTATGCTAAGGTGTGCCTAGCCCAACAGGGCTCCTTTTTTCTGTTAGGTGCCGCTTAGTCGCAAGGCGAGGCAAACCGACAGGATCGTAACTCTCAAGGTATGGGGAGTGACCATTTATAAATGGCTAAGAAATCCACAGTCGCACGCTCAAACCGCCCCCCGAAATTCAAAAGTAGGGTGGTTCGCCGTTTCCGATCTTGCGGGCGCAAACGCGCTTTTATGCGCGATTTTGGGATGTGCCGCGCCTGCTTTCGAGAGGCCGCAAACGAGGGGCTTATCCCGGGCGTCCGCAAATCATCCTGGTAGTAGTTCGATACACTCACTATGGTAACCGACCCCATCTCAGACTTTTTGGTTCGCTTGCAGAACGCCTCTTTGGTAAAGAAGGGAAGCGTTACCTTGCCGTACTCCGCCGTCAAGCACGCCATCGCCAAGGTGCTCGAAAAGGAGGGCTACCTCGCGTCCGTCGCAAAGAAAAACAACCTGCTCACGGTCGAGCTTAAGTACGCCGGCCGTCCGGCAATATCCGGCGTCAAGCGCATCTCGAAGCCCAGCCGCCGCATGTACCTCGGCGTGCGCGATATCCGTCCGGTCAAGCGCGGGCATGGGCTGCTTGTCCTCTCGACCCCGAAGGGCGTCGTGACGGGCAAAGAGGCACAGGTCGCGCGCGTCGGCGGCGAGGCCCTGTTCGAAATTTGGTAATTCAATACACTTACTATGTCACGCCTTGCAAAACGCCCCATAGCGCTCCCCCAAAAGACCGAAGTCACGGTCCAAGGCGGCACGATTTCGGTTAAAGGACCGAAGGGTACGTTGACGCGCCCCACGCATCGCCTTATTGCCGTCGAGGTTGGCGCGGAGGGCGTGCAGGTCTCGCCGAAGGCCGAGACTCTGGAGGCCCGCGCGGCGCTCGGCACCTACGCATCGCATATCCGCAACATGCTCCAAGGCGTAACCGCGGGTTTCACCAAGAAGCTCCTCGTCGAGGGTGTCGGCTTTAAGTGGGATGTCCAGGGCAAGACGGTCAACCTTGCGCTTGGCTTCTCGCACCCAGTCAAGGTTGCGATCCCCGAGGGTCTTACCGTTACGGCAGACAAAGGCGCGCTGACTATCGTTGGTTTTGACAAAGAGTTGGTCGGGCAGTTTGCCGCCAACATCCGCGCGCTCAAGAAGCCGGAGCCGTACAAAGGCAAGGGCATCCGCTACGAGGGCGAAGTTATCCGCCGCAAGCAGGGCAAGAAAGCCGCATAATTGTATGTTGAACCGCGAACGCCGTCACAACCGCATACGCGCAAAAGTAACCGGCACTGCCGCGCGCCCTCGTTTGTGCGTGTACAAGTCAAACCGCTACCTCGAGGTGCAGATCATCGACGATACGGCTGGGCGCACTCTTGCGGCAGTCAAGCTCGCCGATGCGCAAAAAGCCGGCGAGGAGATTGCCAAAAAAGCGAAGGCGGCGGGCGTCTCCGCCGTGGTGTTCGACCGCGGGGGCTTTCGCTACACGGGCAAGGTTGCGGCGCTGGCAGAGGCTGCGCGCAAAGGGGGACTCACTTTTTAATATATGGAAAACGAACAAGAAAAAAATATCGTAACCGCAGAGACCCCCGCCCCCGCCCCCGCCGAGGCTCCTGTCGCAGTACCCGCGCCCTCGGCTGGGCAGGCTGAGCGGCCTGGCCGCTCCCGCCGCCCCGGCGGCCGCCCCGGCTCCCGCCGCCCCGGCGGTCGCCCCCCTCGGCAAAAGAGCGAGTTCGACCAGAAGATGATCAATATCCGCCGCGTGGCGCGCGTGATGGCGGGCGGGCGGCGCTTCTCCTTCTCGGTGGCGATCATCATCGGCAACAAAAAGGGCAAAGTCGGCGTGGGGCTCGGCAAAGCGGGGGACACCACGCTTGCGATAGACAAAGCCGTGCGCGATGCCAAAAAACACATGATTACAGTGTCGCTCACTAAAAACAACTCCATCGCGCACGACGTTTCGGCGAAGTACGCGGCATCGTGCGTGACTATCATGCCGGCCAAGGGTCGCGGTCTTGTCGCGGGCTCCTCGGTGCGCCCCGTGCTCGAGCTTGCGGGCGTCACCGACGTCGTCGGTAAAATCCACTCCGGCAGCAAGAACGGCCTTAACAACGCCCGTGCCGCAATAGAGGCGCTGAAAAATCTCAAATCCTAACGACAACCGCCATGCAACTCAACCAACTCAAAGCAAAAACCAAGCGTGCCAGCTCTAAGCGAGTCGGCCGCGGCAATGCATCCGGCAAGGGCAAGACCTCCGGCCGCGGCACCAAGGGCCAGAAGGCGCGCGCAGGCCACCGCATCCGCCCCGACGTCCGCGAGAAGCTCAAGAAGCTCCCAAAACTGCGCGGCTATAGCTTCGCGTCTATCCAGGCGAAACCCGCGGTTATCAACCTCGCGGCACTCGAGGCCGCGTTTGCATCCGGCGAGGCGGTCAGCCCCGCAACGCTGATCGAGCGCGGGTTGGTGCGCGCCCGCAAAGGGGAGGTGCCGGCGGTTAAGATACTCGGTGAGGGCGAGCTTACCAAAAAACTCTCCGTTTCGGGCTGTGCGCTCTCCGCTTCGGCAAAACAGAAGATAGAAAAGGCCGGCGGTTCGACAGCGTAATACCGTGAACACGTTTATACAAAAAATTACCCTTCTGCTCGCCGACCCGCAGATGCGCGGGCGCCTGCTTTTTGTGCTCGGCGCGTTGGCGGTCTCGCGCGTGCTTGCGGCGATACCGATCCCCGGCATCGACGCGGCGCAGCTCGAGCTCTTTCTCTCCAACAACCAATTCTTCGGCCTGCTCAACCTCTTCTCCGGCGGCGGTCTCTCGGGGCTTTCTTTGGTGATGCTTGGCGTCGGCCCCTACATCACCGCGTCTATCGTCATGCAGCTCATGACGCTCATGATCCCGCGCTTTAAACAACTCTATCAGGAGGAGGGCGAGGCCGGCCGCGCGAAATTCGCGCAGTACAGCCGCTACCTTACGTTCCCGCTTGCCATCATCCAAGGCATCGCATTCCTCAGCATCATGGGCCAGCAGGGGATACTCCCGGGCCTTACCCCGGTCGAGTTCGCGACGAATATCCTCGTCATCGTCGCAGGCTCGATGTTCCTCATGTGGATCGGTGAGCTTATCTCGGAGTATGGGCTCGGCAACGGCGTCTCACTCATCATCTTTGCTGGTATTGTGGCGGGGCTCCCCACCGCGTTGTCGCAAACGGTGTTCGGCTTCGATGCGGCGCAGATCCCGACCTACCTCGCGTTTCTCGTGGCGGGGCTGGCGGTCGTTGCGGCCGTGGTGTTCATCACCGAGTCTGAACGCCCCATCCCCGTTACTTACGCAAAGCGTGTCCGCGGGATGAAATTCTTCGGCGGGGCGTCTACGTACTTGCCGCTGCGGCTTAACCAGGCGGGCGTGATCCCGATTATCTTCGCGATATCGTTCCTCCTTATGCCGCAAATGGTGGCGAGCTTCTTTGCGACGAGCTCGAACCCAACTCTTGCGGCGGTCTCGGGCTCGATTATCTCGTGGCTCAATAACCTGCCGCTCTACGGGTCGGTGTACTTTATCCTGGTCTTCTTCTTCACGTACTTCTACACCGCGGTCACCTTCGAGCCAAACCAAATTGCCGAAAACCTGCAGAAGAACGGCGCGTTTATCCCCGGCGTGCGCCCCGGGCCTTCGACCGCGCAGTATCTGGGCAGCGTCATAACGCGCATCACGTTTGTCGGCGCGCTCTTCTTGGCGGTTATTGCGGTTTTGCCGATTATCGCGCAGTCGCTGACCGGCATCCAGACCATCGCGCTTGGCGGTACCGCGCTCCTCATCGTCGTTTCGGTCGTTTTGGACCTCTCGCGCCGCATTGACGCGCAGATATCTATACGCGAGTATTAAATTGCAATTAATGTACCTCTAGAAAGACTTTTGGGCCAATGTCCAAGAGTTTTTCTTTAATCTCGGGGAATTCTAAGCCTTTCTGTATATTTTCAAAAAATCTTACCGTCTCGCTGTCGAAAGGATAAACATTTGCATCAAAGATAACTCCTTTGATGGGGACTTTTGCTATCATCTCGGGGGATTCTTCGACAATATACAGTCCGAGTTTATGAACTTCTTCATCACTAAACTGCCGCTCCTCGTTTGAGGAATAGTCGCGCACAATAGTGTGGATACGGCTTTGAAAATCACTGCTCCTCTCGTAAAAGGCTCTCATCCATTGGACTTTCTCGATAAATGGGGGTTCGTACATATCCTCCCATGTGGCATATAAAATTCTATCCTGGGGTAGACCTCGTTTCTCTATTTCATTTCTTATTTCTTCTAATATTGTTTGACCCTTTCTGCGGGCGATATTAAGAGCTCGTGCCGAATTGATGCCGTTTCGTACCTCTAAGTTGATGGCGTGTATGGCGTCGGCGACATAGACAATGACAATGTCTTTAGTGTGCTCTAGAGCCCACTCGATAAGTGCCAAAGTGTTGTCTGTAGAAAACCATTTGTTGCCCAGGCTTATGCCTATCCCGAGGGTGTATTTTTTGGACAGGGCGTCCTCTTTGTTTCCACCGCGTACGGTGTATAACTGCATATGCAATTACCTTAGCATTTAGGCTGTTTATTTCATATAGTCAATACTTATACGATTTGTTATACTAGGACTCTATGGCTATCGATTGGACCAATATATACAAGAAATACAAAGGCCAATGGGTCGCCTTGGCCGATGACGAAAAGACCGTTCTTGGTGCGGGAAGGACCGTGCAAGACGCGCTCGCCAAAGCAAAAAAAAAAGGGAACAATGACCCTATTTTAACCCGTATGCCCGAAAGTTTGGCAGCATATGTAGGAGTGGTATGACGCATGAAGTTCAAGTATAAAAAATACGGGTCTACATTGCGTCCGGTAATCGAAATAAGAGTTAGGAATAAAAATATCTCGCTGCGGTATGAGGTGCTTGTAGATTCTGGTGCTGATCTTTGTTTATTTGACGAGGAGATAGGAACTACTCTCGGTATAGACGTTCAGAAGGGGATTCCTAAAGAAGTCTTTGGGATTGGTGGAAAAGCGTCAGTATATTACCTCCATAGACTTGAGATAGAAGTCGGAGGTTGGCCCCATGTAATCGAGGCAGGTTTTATGCCTGCCGTGGCTGGCCACCAAAAACCTTATGGTGTTGTAGGACAGAAAGGTTTTTTCGATCTTTTTGTCGTACAATTTGACCTACTAAAGGAAGAGGTAGAATTGAAGTTAAGAAAATAATTATTATGGAGTGCAATACATTTTTGATGATAGGGCGGCCCGGCTCGGGGAAGGGGACGCAGGCGAAGCTGCTCGCGCAAAAAATCGGCGCGAACATTTTTTCCTCCGGCGAGGAGTTCCGCGCGCTTGCGGCAGGGGCGACATACCTGGGCCGGCGCATTAAGGATGCCATGGAGGGCGGCGAGCTTATGCCGCACTGGCTTGCCTCGTATATTTACGAAAAGGAGATCTTTGCGACCGAGCCCGGGCAGAAGCTGGTGTTCGAGGGTGCGTGCCGCACCGAGCCGGAGGCCGTGCTTTTCCACGAGATATCGCTGTGGCTCCCGCGGCCGTATGTCGCGGTGTACCTCAATGTGCCTGAAGAGGAGGTCTGGCAGCGTTTGCTGAAGCGCGCCACGCTCGAAAGCCGCAAAGACGATACCGAAGAGGCAATCCGCAAGCGTTTCGACGAATACACCAAAAAGAACGAGGCGGTCATCGGCGCGTTTCGCGAACGAGGCACGTTAGTCGAAGTAAACGGCGCCCAGCCTATCGAGGCGGTGCATCAGGACGTGCTCAAGGCTCTCACCCTCTCATGATCGCGACAACACAAGAAGAGATAGACAACCTGCGCAAAGCGGGAAAGATTTTGGCGGGGGTACTCCGCGAGCTCGAAGCGATGGTCAAGCCGGGCGCTACCGCGGCCGATTTGGACGTCGCGGCCGAGCGCGCCATAGTCCGCGAGGGCGCGCGGCCGTCGTTTTTGCGCTACAAGCCCGAGGGCGCGCGTACGCCGTACCCGGCGGCATTGTGCGTGTCGGTCAACGACGAGGTAGTGCACGGCATCCCGACCGCCTCGCGCGTGTTCGAAGAGGGGGATATCGTTTCCATAGACTTGGGGCTTTCCTATAACGGGTACTTCGTCGATGCGGCGCGCACGGTCATCGCGGGCGCAGGCGATGCGGCCGCACGAAAATTGGTAGATGGCACGCGCGAGGCGCTTGCAGAGGCTATTGCGGCCGCAACGGTCGGCGGGCACACCGGCGACATTGGTGCCGCGGTGGTGCGCGTCGCCCGCACGCACGACCTTGGTATCGTGATGGATCTCGGCGGTCACGCGGTCGGCAAGGCGGTGCACGAGAAGCCCTTCATCGCCAACGACGGCCGCGAAGGGGAGGGGGAGAAGATTAAGGAAGGGCTCGTGCTCGCGATAGAGCCGATGCTCTGCGAGAGTCGCGGCGAGATTGTGTTGGCCGAGGACGACTGGACCTACAAAATGGAGGATGGCGGCCGTGCCGCGCACTTTGAGGATACGGTTTTGATAACAAAGGACGGGCAGGAGATTTTAACCCGATAAACCCTGCAAAACATTCCTGCTCCGAGAGAGATACACACGACCCCAACTCTCTCCGCAGAAATATTTTGCATGGTTTTTAGTTTGCAAAATAAGGGTTTTCGTTGTAGGGTAGGGCAATTATGATGCCGCCCAAGGAGGAAAAGACGTTCGTGCTCATCAAGCCCGACGGGGTCCGCAAGGGACTCGTGGGCGAGATCGTCCTCCGCTTCGAGCAGCGCGACCTTAAAATCATCGCGCTCGAGATGTTCCAGTCGTCGAAAGCCGAGATGGACAAGCACTACCCCAAGGACGAGGCATGGCTCCGGCGTCTTGGCGGCAAGACGCAGTCTACGTACGAAAAGTACGGCCACGACGTCAAGCGCGATTTTGGCACAACCGACCTTTTAAAGGTCGGTAAAATAGTGCGCGGCTGGCTGGTCGAGTTTATGACCTCGGCGCCGATGGTAAAAATGGTGGTGCAGGGCGTGCATGCGGTAGACATGGTGCGCAAGATTGTCGGCCCCACGATGCCGTATTTGGCCGAGATGGGTACGATTCGCGGCGACTACTCCTCCGACTCGGCGATCAGCGCCAATATCGAGCGCCGTGCGGTCTATAACCTGGTGCATGCCTCCGAGACGCCCGAGGAGGCCTCCCACGAGATTAAGCACTGGTTCGGCACGGGCCGGGCGGGCAAACCCACCGTTTTTAAATACAAGCGCTTCGGGGTGGACGAGTAAATTTCGCAAATAGTCCCCTCGAAAAAGTCCTCGGGTCGTCCCTCTCGCGGGGACATCCGCCAGACTATTTTCTCGGGGACTATTTGCTTTGTGCGTGCATGATATACTGAGGCCAGGACTGCCGGGGCAAATGTCCTTAAGTGAATCTCAAGGGAGTTCGAAAAACCTTCGGGTGTCGGTAGCTCCGTGGAGTGACCGATAGAACACCCACCTAGCACAGGGAGACACTTGCCCCTGCGGTCTGACATAGAGTCCCGCGTTCGCGGGATTTTATGTGGCAATCATCATAATGCGGCAATCAACCATACTTTTTTACGGCGGGGCAGGGACGGTGACGGGCTCTAATTTTATGCTCGATACGGGCGGCGCGAAGTTTTTAATAGACTGCGGCATGCGGCAAGGCTCCCATGCCGATGAAGAGAAAAACTGGACTCCTTTTGCCTACGATACCGCGCAAGTCTCGCATCTTATCGTTACGCACACGCATATCGACCACGTGGGGCGGATCCCCTGGCTTATCAAGCAGGGCTTTACGGGCGCGGTTATATCTACCGTCGCAACCAAGGTACTTGCCGAGCCCTTGCTGCGCGATGCGCTTGGGCTGCTCGAGCATCGCGGCAAGGACACGCCGTTTAGCGCCGCCGACATCGACCGCGCGCTTGCGCGATGGCAGACGGTCGGGTATGGCGAGGAGGTGCCGCTTGCGGATGGGTGTACGCTTGTGCTCCACGATGCGGGGCATATTTTAGGCTCTGCCATGGCGGCCATCACGCGCGAGGGCCGTACCGCGCTCTTTACCGGCGATGTGGGCGGCGGCAACTCGCCCCTACTCTCCCCGGTAGATGTCCTGCCTAAGGCCCAGTACGTCGTGCTCGAGAGCGTCTACGGCGATAGGGTGCGAGAGGATGAGGACCGCCGCGAGCGGCTCGAGAACGTGATCGAGGAATCGTCCGCGCGCGGAGGCACGCTGCTTATCCCGGCATTCTCCACCGAGCGCACCCAAGACCTTTTGTATGAAATCAAGAACCTGATGCACGAGAAGCGCGTGCCGCAACTACCCGTGTATGTCGACTCGCCGCTTGCCAGCAAGGTGACGGCGGCGTTTAGCGCCTGCCCGGAGTATCTCGCGCCCGAGATTCGCAAAAGAATAGAGGCGGGGGAGCGGATCTTTGAGTTTGACGAACTGCGGTTTGTCGAAAGCACCGATGAGTCGCGCGCGCTCGCGCACGCGCCAAACCCAAAAATAATCCTCGCGGGCTCGGGGATGTCGAGCGGCGGGCGCGTCATCGCGCACGAGCGCTGGCTTTTGCCCGACCCCAAGTCAACCCTGCTTATCGTGGGGTACCAGGCGGCGGGCTCGATCGGCCGCAGGCTCTTGGAGGGCATTACCAAAATCGAACTCTATGACGAGACGGTTCCCGTGAAGGCGAAGGTGGAGGCGATATTCGGCTACTCGGCGCACCGCGACGGCGAAGGGCTCCTGGAGCTGGTCAATAAATCGGTAGAGGGGATAGAAAAGGTGTTCGTGGTGGAGGGCGAGCCCGCGGCCGCGGCTTTTTTAACGCAGCGCATCCGCGACTATTTGGGGCTCGATGCGACGGCCCCGGAGGCGGGACAATCGGCGTCTATAAATCTGTAGTAGCATAAGAGTGATGGACCCCAAGGATCCGCATCTGCAAATCAAATTCGCCATATCGGGTGCAGCCGAGACGGGACACTGCGGCATCGACGCCTATGACAAGGGGATAGAGCTCGGCAGGCAGATTGCGCTGCAAAGCGGCGTGCTCATTAACGGCGCGACCACCGGCTTCCCTTTATGGGTGGCGATGGGCGCCAAGGAGAAGGGCGGGTATACGATCGGTTTTTCGCCCGCGTACTCGGAGAAAGAGCATATCGAGTCGTATAACCTGCCAATCGAGTATCTCGATGTCATCGTCTACACGGGCTTCGGGTTCCCCGGGCGAGACCTCATTATGACGCGCAGCGCGGATGCGGTGCTATTCGGCTGCGGGCGGATCGGGACGATACACGAGTTTACCATCGCCTTCGAGGACAAAAAGCCAATCGGGATACTCGAGGCGGACTGGGAGACCGACGAGGAAATTAAATATATTTTAGAGAAGGGGCATAGGCCCAACGACCGGATTGTCTTTGATACCGACCCGAAAGCCCTGGTCGAGCGCGTGAGAGAGCTCGTCAACCAGGACCGCATCAACCGCGCCTCCTTCCACTTTGCGCCGGCAGAGGGTCACCCGACGCCGACCTCGTTGCCTGCCGGGTAATAATCATCGTTAACAAAAACCCCGGCTTGTGCCGGGGTTTTTGATTAGGAGACTTGTTTGACGATACGGGCGAAGGTGTCGGGAGATTGTGCCGCGAGCTCGGAAAGCATCTTGCGGTTTACGAGGATGCCCTTTTTGGTCATCGCGCCGATAAGCTTGCTGTAGCTTACCTCGCTCCCCATCGCATCGAGCGCGCCGTTGATGCGGACGGTCCATAGGCGTCGAAAGTCGTTCTTTTTGTCGCGACGGTGGGCAAAGGCATACTTGCCGGCGTGGAAGATAGCCTCGCGCGCCTGCCGCTTTTTGGTCGAGCGGCCAAAGCGGTAGCCCTTGGTCATTGCCAAGATATTTT
>CAYIWV010000017.1:0-12513 GCA_964367315.1 uncultured Candidatus Saccharibacteria bacterium
GGTGGAGAAATACGGTGCGGATGCATTGCGCTATTACCTGCTCTCCTCGCCGGTCATCCGGGGCGAGGATTTGCGCTTTAAAGAGCAGGGGGTGGACGAGGTATCGAAAAAACTTTTGATGCGGCTCGACAATGTGCGCAGTTTTTACGAGCTGTACGCGCCGGCTTCGCAAAAACCCGCCCCCGTCTCTCCGGCTCATGTGCTCGACCGGTGGATACTGTCGCGGCTCAACGAGCTGGTCGAGCAGAGCACGCAGGGATACGAAGGATATGAACTTGATGTCGCGACAAGGCCGCTTGGCGAGTTTGTCGAGGATCTTTCGAACTGGTACATTCGCCGCTCGCGCGAAAGATTTAAGGAAAAGAATAATGCCGAGCCGCTCGCGACGCTCCGGCACGTGCTCTACACGGTCGCGCACGTGATGGCGCCAGTTATGCCGTTTTTTGCCGATGACCTGTATCGCAGAGTTAAAAGCGGGGATGACCCCGAAAGCGTGCATCTTTCGAGCTGGCCTGCCGCCGGCACGGTCGACCATACCCTCGTTGCAGACATGGCGCGCGTGCGCGTGGCGGCAAGCAAAGGATTAGAACTCCGCGAGCGCGCGGGCATCAAGATCCGCCAGCCGCTCTCCTCGCTTACTATTGCCGCCGTGCCCGCAGACCCCGCACTCTGCGCGATTATTGCCGAGGAGGTGAACGTCAAAGAGATAAAAGAAGGGAGTGATGTTGCGCTTGATACCGAGCTGACCGAGGAGCTCAGAGAAGAAGGAGAGGTGCGTAGAGTTACTCGGGCAGGTCAAGAAGCCCGAAAAATATTTAATTTCAATCCAGGAGATAACATAAATGGAACAATTGTAGTTACTGGAGTTCATAACACAATAGTTGCTGTTCGCCAAAATGAAGCAATGATACGCACCATTCTTAAAGTTAATAAAATAGAAACACATGAAGACTCCAACGCAGAGGAACCAAAAGTAACTATAATTCCGGATGCATAAGATACACATCACCGAGGGGTTCGTGCTGCGCAAGCGCGGTGTGGGGGAGGCAAACGCACTCGTGTGGCTTTTGACTCCGGAGCTTGGGCTGGTGCGGGCACAGGCGCGCTCCACCCGCGTGCCACAATCCAAACTACGCTACGGGCTCGAGGCCCTTACGCTTGGACGTTATGCCCTGGTGCAAGGCAAGTACGAGTGGCGGCTTACCTCTGCAGAGGCGTTCTTTCGCGTGCGCCCGACCGCCGCGGTCGGGCGCGTAACCGCGCTTTTGCTACGGTTAGTAAACGGCGAAGAGCCGCACCCGGAGCTGTACAAGACAGTAGTAGAGGGGCTTTCATTTCTTGCTCGACAAAAGCCTCTGCTCCGGAGAGATCCTGTTAATTTTTCTGGCGACCCCAACTCCTCCGCAGAGGCTTTTGCCTCGCTCGAAGTGGTTGTGGTACTGCGCATCCTTGCACACTTAGGCTACCTGCCGCACACCGAGGCCTTGTCGCAGTTTGTTGAAGGGGACATATCACTCGAACTTTCGGCCAAGGCGCTCGAGTCGCGCAGTCTTTTGATAAAGACGATCAACGAGTCGCTCTCCGCCACGGGATTGTAGGCTTGGTATACTAGGGAGATGGATGACAAGGGCGGTGTAGACGGCCTGCGCAAAAAACTCTACTCGCGTACCGAGGGCGAGCTCGCGCACGAGCGCTCAAAACTTTCTCCCGGCGAGGAGGACGTGCCGGTCGCGTGGGAGCCAAGGACCGCAGAGCCCAAGCCTACTCCGCAGTCGGCCCTGCGCTTTGGGACTCCGAGCGCGCGCGGTCTCTCGGTCGCATCGAAGTTCCTCATCGGCTCGTTTGTTTTTTTTGTCGCGGCGGCGGGCTTCTCCGCCTACTACTTCTTCGGCGGGGGTAATTTCATATCATCGCAGAACATCGAAATACAGATAGTGGCGCCGCCGCTTATCGACGGCGGCTCGGTGACGCAGCTGCAGTACATCATCACCAACCGCAACGCCTCGCCGCTCTTGCTTGCCGACCTGGTTATCGAGTACCCGCCCGGCACACGCGACCCGGAGAACCCGCAGAAGGAGAAGCTGCACGAGCGCCAGGCCATAGGGGCCATAGCGCCGGGCGTGCAGGTAAAACGCACGTCGAACGCGATATTCTTCGGTCAGGAGGGGGTGGCCCAGGTCATCGAGGCGCGGCTCGAGTACAGCGTCCCTAACTCTAATGCCGTGTTCGAGCGGCTGGGGAGCACCATGGTGACGCTTGGCTCATCTCCGGTCGCGGTCGAGGTAGACATGCCGCAAGAGACGACCGCCGGCGAGGAATTTACCTCGACTATCACGCTGCGCAGCAACGCCACGGAGCGGGTGGAGAATGTCGTGCTCGAAGCGCGCTACCCGTTCGGCTACACGGTGCGCGAGGCGCGCCCCCGCCCGGCGGCGGGGGCGCTGTGGCGCGTTGGTGCCATGGATCCGGGCGACACCTACGTGCTCACATTGCGCGGCACGCTTACCGGGAGCGATGGCGACGAAAAAGTATTTACCTTTTTGGCGGGACAAAACGCCGACGATACCGAGACAAAAGTTACCGTGCCGTTCTTAACAATCCCGCACTCTCTCACGGTCAAACGGCCGTTTATTGGCGGCACTATCGCGATAAACGGCAAAACAGGCTCGAGCGTCTCCGCACCGGCGGGACAGCCGCTCCAAGGCTCCGTAACGTGGCGCAACAATCTGACCGACTCGATACAGGATGTTGAGGTGGTGGTCACGCTCTCGGGCCCGGTACTCGACAAAGGCTCGATTGTCGGGGGTAGCGGGTTCTACCAATCGTCCAACTCGACCATTACGTGGACCAAGCAAGAGGAGCCGTCGCTCGCCTCGGTGCCGCCGGGCGGGGAAGGGACCGTACAGTTTAGCTTTTCGACGTTACCGCCCGGGAGCGGCGGGGCCTTGTACTCCAACCCCACGGTAAGTGTCACGCTCGGCGTGCGCGGCTCTCGCCAAGGCGAGAGCGGCGTACCCGAGGAGGTCAAAGCCGCGGCGACGACGCAGGTGACGCTCGCCTCGGCGGTCGCCCTTACCGCAGAGGCACGGCACAGCGGCGGCCCCAACCCGCCCAAGGCGGGGGAGAAGTCTACTTATACTATTGTCTGGACGACAAAAAACTCATCGAACGCCGTGGCGAACGCGGCGGTTACCACGATACTGCCGCCGTATATCGACTATGGGGGCGGCGAGGGCATGACCTATGATGCCGCATCGCGCACGGTGCGGTGGAACATCGGCGAGCTGCGCGCCGGGGCGGGGTACACGGCAGATGCGGTACAGACATCCTTCCAGGTTACGCTCAACGCCTCAGACTCGCAAAAAGGGCAGGCCCCAACCTTGACCGGCTCTTCGGTACTCTCCGGCACCGACCGCTTCGCGCAGGTGCAGGTGTCCTCCTCGGCGGGGGCTGTCACGACCGGCGCGCAGGTGCAATAACCGTAAAAACTAGATATAGTGGCGTTTATATGGCGTCGTCCGATTTAATGGAAAAGATAGTGTCGCTCTGCAAGCGGCGCGGCTTTGTATACCAAGGCTCCGAGATTTACGGCGGCCTTGCCGGCACCTGGGACTACGGGCCTTACGGTGTGGCTCTTAACGAGAACATCAAATGCTATTGGTGGAGAAAATTTGTATACGAGCGGGACGATATTTATAGTGTCGACGCATCCATCCTGATGCATCCTCGAGTGTGGGAGGCATCGGGCCACACCGAAGGATTTACTGACCCGCTAGTCGAAGACAAGGTTACACATAAACGCTATCGCGCCGACCATATTTTGGAAGAGGCAGGCGTCGATGTAAAAAACATGTCAGTTGCCGAAATGGGAGAGAAGATGGCCGGGCTCAAGCTCAAGAGTCCTGACGGCAATCCACTCACCGAGCCAAAGGTATTTAATCTCCTAGTAGAGGCTGGCATCGGTGCAGTAGAAGGGCAAAAAGAAAAAGTATATTTGCGGGGCGAGATAACACAGGGTGTGCACGTCAATTTTAAAAACATTCTTGACTCTATTCACCCCAAAATCCCATTTGGTATCGCACAGATAGGCAAGGCGTTCCGTAATGAGATAGTTCCTGGAAACTTTCTCTTCCGCGTACGAGAGTTCGAACAAATGGAGCTGCAGTACTACATAAAGCCCGATCCTGCGGAAGGAAAATCACAATACGAATTTTGGAAGAATTTTAGTATGGATTGGTACAAAGGTCTTGGTATCCGGCCTGAAAACTTGCGTTTTCGTCAACATGAGGAGCACGAGCGTGCACACTATGCACAAGACGCTTGGGATATAGAATTTCAAACACCATTTGGATGGAAGGAGGCGTGGGGTATCCACCACCGGGGTGATTGGGATATCCGCCGCCACCAGGAATATTCTGGTCAGTCGATGGAGTACATTGATGAAGAAGGAAAGAAATTTATACCGTGGATTATCGAGACCTCGGGTGGGGCGGGGCGGGCATTCCTTTTTACGTTGTTGGACGCCTACCGAGAAGATGAAATTGGCGGCGAGAAGCGCGTATATCTAAAATTTCCTCCTCACCTGGCGCCTATCAAGGCGGCCGTATTTCCCCTGCTCAAAAACAAGCCCGAGTTGGTGGCAAAAGCCCGCGAGGTCTACACAATGATTAAAAAAGAGATTCCGCAGGTTATGTGGGATGACAACGGCAACATCGGCAAGCGCTACCGCCGCCAGGACGAAATAGGCACACCCTACTGCATCACCATCGACTTTGACACCCTGGGCGAGACCCCCGAGCATAAGGACACGGTAACCGTGCGCGACCGCGACACAGGCGAGCAGCAGCGCATGCCTATTGTGGAACTCGTTTCCTTCCTCCGTTCAAAAATAAAATAGTAAAGGCGGCGGGGATGACCCGCCGCCGTTTTTCAGGCTGATGCCTTAGGTACTACCCGCTTTGAATCGGGGTAGACCCGCAGCCGCTCATTCATCGGTGTCTCGAACTCGAAGTAGAGCTCTCCGCCATAACCTTGGTACCCCTCGCGCCCATATCCTCGGGGGTTGAGTACCCCGCTAAACTTCGTGTGTTCGCCGGGGATTACCAATTTCTTTGCCTCATTTTGTCGGAGGTCAAGAAAATGCTCGAACTTGTCGCGGCCAACTTTGTTGAGGACCAGTTTATGGTGTTCGGTGCGAGAACCGCCATAAAATTTAACCACGTTCGGGCTGACGCACCCTTGCCGCACAATCTCTTCGAACACGGCATTGTCGATCTCATAATGATCGATACCACCCCTGTCTCCGCCACTGTCCGCCTCACGGTACCAGTCGACCAATATCTCCGGGGTTGGCCCCCCGATGAGGTAGCGTTCGTCCGAGTAACGCCCTTGTTGTTTATTTCTGAGCAACTCGAGCGCTTCGTAGAAATCAGTGACCGGTTTTTCGTTCTCCCAGTGAGAATATTTATCCCGCTCGCGTCGTGCCATGGGTGTGCTCCTGTTGTTGTCTGCCAACGACTCTACCATCACCCCGCAAGCGGGGCAATATGCTACAGTTACGCCATGGAGAAGCTCCGGGATATCCAGGTCAACATTACCGCCGGGACCATGGTCACAGCGATCCTCTTGGTGCTCCTGGTGGCGGTACTGTGGTTTTTGCGCGACCTGGTGCTTATTTTGCTTACCGCGATCGTCATCGCCTCGGCCATGGAGCCAGCCGTACGCTTTTTTATGCGCTACGGGCTCCATCGAGTACTCTCGGTCATCCTCATGTATTTGCTCGCCGGCGGCGTTTTTTCCGGTTTGCTCATCCTTTTTATTCCGCCGGTCTTAGATGATGCGGCAAATTTCCTCTCCCGCATACCGCAGACACTCGCATCGTTTAATATTGCCGAGGCGACGCACGGGCTTATTCCTAACATCGATACCGTTAGTTCGGCCTCATTCTTAAGCGACTTCTCATCGACGCTTGGCACTGCCTCCGGCGGTATCCTTACCGGCCTCTCCGCAATCTTCGGGGGCATTACCGCATTTGCGCTCATTGTCGTGTTCTCTTTTTATTTTTCGGTACAGGAGACGGGCGTTGATGACTTTTTGCGGGTCGTAACGCCGGCGGGGCATCAAGCCTATGTCCTGGGGCTGTGGAAGCGTTCTCAGGCAAAAATCGGCAAGTGGATGCAGGGTCAAGTGGTACTCGGCATTATTGTGGGAGTGCTGCTTTACCTCGGCCTCACTATTTTGGGGGTCCCCAACGCCCTGTTGCTCGCGGTCTTGGCCGGTGTCTTCGAGCTTATCCCGGTCTTCGGGCAGATTTTGGCTGCCATCCCCGCGCTGGCAATCGCGTTTTCTGACGGCGGGGTGACCGCAGCGCTCCTGGTACTCGGTCTGTATCTTCTGGTACAGCAGTTCGAGGCGCACCTCATTTACCCGGTGGTAGTTAAAAAGGTTGTCGGCGTGCCGCCGCTCCTGGTCATCTTAGCTTTGTTGGTCGGCGCTAAGATAGCGGGCTTTTTGGGTATCTTGCTCTCTGTCCCGATCGCTGCGGCAGTGCAGGAGTTCGTCGCCGATATAGACCGCGCAAAGACCCGCGCGCTTGAAGAAGAGGGTTTGACGCCTGAGGGCGATCCCAAGTAGGGTAGTAGGATGGCCGAAAAATTCTACCTCACAACCACACTCCCATACGTTAATGCCGACCCACACATCGGCTTTGCGCTTGAGATCGTGCACGCAGACATCATCGCCCGCTACAAACGACTGACCGGGTCGGATGTTTTCTTTAGCACTGGCACCGACGAACACGGCCAAAAGATATATCAAAAAGCCGCCGAAGAAGGGCAAGAGGTTCAAGCGTATGTAGATACCTATGCAACCCGGTTCGCCAACCTTAAGGAAAAATTAGATCTTTCCTACGACAATTTCATCCGTACCACCGACCCTGCCCACGTTGCGGCTGCTCAGGAGTTATGGCGACGCTGTGATGCGGCAGGCGACATATACAAAAAGAAATATAAGGGCCTCTATTGCGTGGGGGACGAGGCGTTTATTAAAGAGAGCGAGTTGGTTGATGGCAAGTGCCCCAACCACCCAACCATGGACCCAGTCGAGCTCGAAGAAGAGAACTACTTTTTCAAGTTAAGGAATTATCAGCAAAAACTCGAAGAATATTTGTCTCGGCCTGGAGTTATTCTCCCCGAGTGGCGCAGGCAGGAAGCGCTCGTGTTTGTAAAACAAGGGCTTGAAGACTTTAGCATCTCCCGCGTTGCAGAAAAGATGCCGTGGGGCGTGCCGGTGCCAGGCGATGATTCGCAAGTCATGTACGTATGGTTCGATGCGCTTACCAACTACATCTCAACGCTTGGTTGGCCTAACGGCGAGAAATTTAAGGAATTTTGGGAGGAGGGTATGGTCGTACAGGTGGCGGGCAAAGACCAAGTGCGCTTCCAGTCGGTTATGTGGCAAGCAATGCTTATGTCTGCTCGCATCAAAAACACCGACACGGTGGTGTATCACGGCTTTATCACAAGTGGCGGGCACAAAATGTCGAAGTCGCTCGGCAACGTCATCGACCCTCTTACATTAGTGGAGGAATATGGAACTGATGCGGTGCGTCATTTTCTTGCTCAGCATATTCATCCATTTGAAGATACTGACTTTACAATCGAAAGATTTAAAGAACGCTATAACTCAGATCTTGCAAATGGCCTCGGTAATCTTGCTGGTAGGATTATGCAATTAGCTCAGACCCATCTCGAGAAAAGCGTTGAAGAAACGTCTTGGAAAAAAGACAAAAAGTACAAGAGTGATTATAAGGAGACCTTCGAAAATTATCGAATTGACCAAGCATCTGACTATATTTCCCGAGAGATTAGTAGAATTGATGAGAAGATAAGTAGGGAAAAACCTTTTAGTATAATAAAAGATAATAGAGAAGAAGGAAAAAAACTTATCACAAAATATGTTCAAGAACTCTGGCGTATAACAAGTCTGATGCAACCATTTATGCCAACAGTAAGCGAAAGGATAAGAAAGGCCATTAAGGAGAACAAAAAGCCGGAGAATCTCTTCCCGCGCAAAGAGTAACATACCAACATACTTGAGTATGTAAGGATGTTGCAAGACTATATGAAATACTTTGACGCACATTGTCAGTTGCAGTTCCCGCAATTTGACCCCGACCGCGCGGAGGTGCTTGCGCGCATGCGGGCGCTTGGGGTGGGTAGCATTGTAATTGGCACTGACTTTACCATGAGCAAAGCGGGATTAGAGCTTGCAAACCGGCACGACTTTTTGTGGGCGTCGGTTGGCCTGCACCCCAACGAGACAGAGGTGTTTGATGCCGCCCAGTACGAGGAGTTGGCGCGCGATCAAAAGGTAGTCGCAATAGGGGAGTGCGGTCTGGATTATTTTAGGTCGGACAAAACAGGGCAAAAAGAAAAGTTTGAGCAGCAAATCAGCCTGGCAGTAAAGCTCGGCAAACCGCTCATCATCCATTGCAGGGACGCGCACGAGGATATGCTCGCGATACTGGCCGAGCGCAGGCCGAATGTTCCGGTCATCATGCATTTTTTTACGGCAACTGGCGAGCTGGCGCAAAAATATCTAGACCTCGGTTGTTACTTGTCCTTCCCCGGGCCAATAACCTACACCACCATGTACGACGAGTCGATACGGGTTACGCCCCTGGATAAAATCCTCTCCGAGACTGACTCGCCGTTTGCCGCACCGGTACCCAACCGCGGCAAACGCAACGAGCCCGCGTTTGTAACGGATGTTGTTGCCAAAATAGCTGCGGTAAAGGGCCTGCCGAGCGACGAGATGGCCTCTTTGACTGTCAAAAATGCTTACACGGTCTTTGGCCTGCCTGCCGGGATGGAGAGTTTGCAAAACTAGCAGGGGTCTGGTAAGGTACCCCCATGGCAGATACGCCGCAGGGCCAAGAGCCCTCTACCCAAGCGGATAATGCAAACAAGACGCCCGTTTACGAGGTGGGGTTTCATCTCGTGCCTACGGTCGGGGATGAGGGCGTCGCCCCTATGGTAGAGAAGATACGCGCAATCCTCGGCAATGCCGAGATAATCGCCGAGGGTCACCCGGTAAAGATGGCACTCGCCTATACAATAGAGCGCGCCACCCAAGGTAAACGCGAAAAATACAGTGAGTCGTACTTTGGCTGGGTCAAGTTCGCCATGCCTGCAGAAGACGTCCCCGCTGTTGCCGAAAAGCTCCGCGGGATACGGGACGTCTTGCGCTTTATCCTCATTACGACGGTGCGCGAAGACACCATGGCACAGCCGCGCCGCGCGGTCTTTACCTCCGACCGGCTCGAGGGGGAGACTATTGCTGCGCCGAAGCGCGAGGCAGAGAAGGGCGGCGAGGTGTCCGAAGCCGACCTGGAGAAGTCCATCGAGGCACTGACCAGCTAGGCGTATACTCTAAAGTATGAACAAAGTCATTCTTTTCGGCAATCTAACCCGCGACCCCGAGCTTAAAGCGCTCCCAAGCGGTTTTCAGGTTGCGACGTTTGGCATGGCGACCAACCGCCGGGTCAAAAAGGACGACCAGTGGACTGACGTGCCGGAGTTCCACAACGTGGTGGTGTTCGGCCGGCAAGCGGAGACGACGGCGCAGTATCTTAAAAAGGGGAGCCAGGCGCTCATCGAAGGCCGCATCCAGACCCGCAGCTGGGAGAGCCCCGAGAAGGGCAAGCAGTACCGCACCGAAGTTGTCGCCGAGCGCGTGACTTTTGGCCGCGCGGCAGGCGGGCAGGGTAGTGCGGCGCGCGCTCCGGTAAGCGATGCGGAGGCTCCGCAAAAGGCGCCCAAGGACGACGTGATCGACTATCCCGAGGAGGACATTAACCCTGACGACATCCCGTTCTAACTATAGAGTTTAAACATTATGGCAAAAGACAATTACATCCCGCAGTTCAGCCGGATCGACTACAAAGACGTCGAGACGATGAAGAAATTCCTCAACCCGCACGGCAAGATAATGTCGCGCCGCCGCACCGGTCTCTCTGCCGCCAACCAGCGCGCACTCGCCGAGGCCGTCAAGCGCGCCCGCTTTATGGCGCTCATTCCCTACATCGTCCGCTAGCTTCGTAAAAAATTCCAAGAAAAAGTCCTCGGGTCGTCCCTCTGTGGGGACATCCACCAGACTATTTTCTTGGAATTTTTTACTGCGCTATTTTTTACCGACGCGCTCGACGTACTCACCTGTTTCGGTGTTGATGCGTACCACATCGCCCTCGTTAATAAAAAGGGGAGCGTTAAGGGTTGCGCCGGTCTCGAGCGTTATCTGCTTAGAGCCGCCTTGGGCAGTGTTGCCTTTGACCGCCGGCGGGGCTTCTTTAACCACGAGGTCCATTTTTATCGGCACGCGGACGGAAATTATCTTGTCATCAAACACCAAGGCGTCGAGCGTCATGGTTGGTTTCATAAATTGTGCGGCAGCGCCCAGGGTTTCCTCCGGGAGCTTAAAGCGGTCGGCCGGGTTTTTCTCGGCGCAAAACCACCACTCGCCGCGGTTTACGTAGAGGAATTTTACGGGGCGGAGCGACAGGTCGGCCTCCTCGGCCTTTTCCGCCTGATGGAAAGCCTGTTCGGTCACCTTGCCGGTTATAAGATGACGCAGCTTGGTCTGGTTGACGGGCTTACGCTGCTGCTTGCGAAAGACGTGCGCGTCCAAGACCTCGTACGGTTCGCCGTCGAGGAGGATGACCCGCTTTGGGAGTATCTCGTTATATTCCAACATAGTTAAAACAAAATCCGCCATCCGCCGGCTGGCGGAGACGGAGCCCCAAGGGCAACAACGCCATAGTAGCCGAAACCCGCGCGTCTGCCAAGCGGTTGTAAAAGGTGCGCAATGATATATCCTGTGGCCATGGAGTACTTAAGCCCCAATGAAGAGGCGGCGGGGCAAAGCGATGAGGAGGTATTGGCACTCTCGGTTGTGCACCCGTCGCTCTTTGCGTTGCTTGTACGAAAGTACGAAGAGCCTTTCTTGCGCAAGGCGCAGGGGATTGTGCGCGAGCGGGAGGAGGCCGAGGATATAGTCCAGGAGGCGTTTACTAAAATCTACCTCAACGCCGGTAAGTTCCAAAAGCAGGAGGGCGCCTCGTTTTCCTCCTGGGGGTATCGGATACTCATCAACACTGCGCTCACGCACTATGCCAAGCGCAAGCGCAAGGGGGAGCATGCCGCCGAGCTTGACCCCGAAATATGGGCGCTCATCCCCGATAAGCAGCTGCGGCAGTTCGAGCGCAAAGAGCTCGAGGATGTGGTTGCCTCGGTACTGACGCGGATGCCGGAGCCGCTCAGCAGAGCGCTCGCAAGTTTTTTTATAGAGGGCAAATCCCAGGAAGAGATCGCCGCGCGGGAGGGGATGGGCGTCGGGGCGATCAAGACCCGGGTGCATCGGGCCAAGAAAGAGTTTAGGCGCGTGTACGAAACTATTACGAATAAGCAGGAGTTATAGCTAATATGCAAATGCGAAGCCCGGGTGAAATAAATAGAATCGAACAAAGGGTGATGGCGAGCGTCGGCGCTATTTACGTCGCGCGCCAGCTTGTGAGCGCGACCGCGCTCAAGCTTTATGTAATTGTCATGGCGCTGTGGGCGCTTGGCCGTTTGGTATGGGTCGAGCGCGTGTTCGAAAACCTCTCGGGCGTCGGGGTAGGGGGTACGTTCAATTTTATTGCCGCGGCTGTGTTTAACGCCGAAGTGGCGGTGCAGGCAACCTTTGCGCTCCTTATCGTCGCGGGGCTCTGGCTCATCCGCGACCTCACGCGCACCTCGCTCCCGGGTCGGTTCGCATAATACACAAAATACACAACAGGCCAGGGGAGTTGACAGATTTTTTAAATCTGGCGGCCTGTGGATAACTTTTTGCGACCTATCTGGGGCAGGCGAGACCTGCCTGCCGGTGGGCAGGATCTCGGCAAACTTCAGGTTCGATCTTCAGATTATTCTTCGTCTGGCGTGTCGGCTTTTTCCACAGCTTTGCCGCCGCCGCTTGCGAGTCCTTTGCGTATCTGCTTGAGCAGTTCGTTGGCGACTTTCTTATTCTCGCGCAGGTAGGTGCGCGACGCGTCGTATCCCCTGCCCAGTTTTTCTTCGCCGAAGGAGTAGGACGACCCGCTCTTCTGGATAATGCCGAGCCGCTCCCCTAGTGCCAAAAGCTCGCCCTCGGTCGAGACACCCTCGTTATACATGAGGTCAAACTCGGTTACGCGAAACGGGGCGGCAACTTTGTTTTTGACCACCTTGACCCGGTGGCGGCCGCCGACGACTTCCTCCCCTTTTTTAATTTGGGCGATACGGCGGATATCGAGCCGCACCGAAGTATAAAACTTGAGAGCCTTGCCGCCGGTCGTTGTCTCGGGGTTGCCGAACATGACGCCAATCTGCATGCGGATCTGATTAATAAATATGACTATCGTTTTAGATTTGGAAACGATTGCCGTGAGCTTGCGCAGCGCCTGGCTCATGAGCCGCGCCTGCTTGCCGACCTGGT
>CAYIWV010000018.1:0-10724 GCA_964367315.1 uncultured Candidatus Saccharibacteria bacterium
TGTTAAAGCGCTGGTTAAAGCGGTAGCGGCCGACGCGGGAGAGGTCGTAGCGCTCCTCGCTAAAGATAGAGTTGATATACTCCCGGGCGTTCGCGGCGGTGGCAAGGTCGCCGTCGCGCAAGCGCTTGTGGATCTCGACATAGGCCTCGTCCAAGGACTTGGCCGGGTCGCGCTCGAGCGCCTGCTCCATCCATTTTTTGCCCGCAGCGTTGTTGGCAAACAGCGATGTGAGGTCGCTGTCATAGGGTGCGCCCAAGACGCGCAACAGGGACGTCGCGGGGAATTTGCGCTTGCGGTCGATGCGCACGGCGATGTCGCCGGTCGACTCCACCTCCATCTCGATCCACGCGCCGCGGGCCGGGATTATTTTGGCGCCGAAGTGGCGCTTGCCCTTGCTCTCCTCGGCGGTAAAGAAGACGCCGTAGGAGCGCGCAAGCTGCGGCACGATGACGCGCTCGACGCCGTTGATGACGAACGTGCCGTGGTCGGTCATGAGCGGCAGGTCCGCCAAAAAAATTTCCTGCTCCTTCTCAACGTTCAGCGCCTTGTTTTTGAGGCGCACGGTTGCGCGCACGGGGATATCCAGCGTCAATTTTTGCGCTTTGGCATAGTGCTCGTCGTACTTAGGCTCGCCGAGCTCAATCTTGAGAAACTCGAGGTCGAACTTCTTCCCGCTGTAGTCCTTAATGGGGGTAAACTCCTTAAACGTCTCGCGGACGCCCTTTTCTAGCAACTGCTTGTACGAGTCGGTCTGCGCGGCGACAAGGCTTGGGGTCGGGGCCAAAGGCTTCCGGTAGCGGGAGAAGTACTTTTGCTGTCGCATACTAATGTTGTTTACGTGAAGCGGGTAAGTGACACGGCGGCCTACTAATTTTTAGAATCGAACGCAAGAGAGTTATGCACAGACCAAAAACACAAAAATAACGGGCGCGTGTAAAGCTCCCTCTGCTTCGTATGCGAAGCTCTAGGTTTTTCCTAGCACTTAGTTGTATCGAAACCCCCTTCTCGATACGCAATCACTGCCCTGTTGGTTTCCCTGCCACTATAGCATAGTGGCTTTTGGGCGCAACCCCCTATCCCCAGCCTGTGTTATGCCGGGCGGCTGCGGCGCTTTTGCTTCCACTCATCCTTTTTGGCGTGGTGGCCGGAGAGGAGGACCTTGGGGACGCGGTACGCCTTGCCCTTTACCGTCAAAATCTCCGGGCGGGTATAGACATCGTGGCTGGCAATCCGGCCCTCCTCTAAACTTTCGAACGTGCCTAAAACGCCGGGTATCTGCCGCGCGGCCGCATCGATGATAGAGAGCGCCGGGAGCTCGCCGCCAGTCAATATATAGGGGCCGACCGAGACCTCCTCGGCCTTAAGCGCCGCTTTAGCCCGGGCGTCTATCCCCTCGTACCGGCCGCAGACAATGACGACGTCCTTGTGGCGCGTGAGCATCTTGGCGTAGGCGTTGGTCAAGGGCTTCCCGCCCGCAGCCGTAATGATGACTTTTGCTTTGGGCTTTTTGAGCTTTTGCACGGCTTTAATGACCGGCAAGGCAGCGATGACCATGCCCGGGCCGCCGCCGTAGGGCCGCTCGTCGACTTTGCCCCATTTTTTGCCCGCGGTGTCCCGCAGTTGGTACGCTTTAACCGTTATTTTTTTGTCCTTTTGCGCGCGACCTAAAATCGAGGCCTTGGTGTAGGCCTCGATTACTTCGGGAAAAAGAGTGACGACGTGGAAGGTCACAAATTAGAAATTGCCGAGCTCGCCCATCGCTTCGTCGAGCGACTTGAGTTGCGGGGTCGAACCCGAGACCTCGTGGCTACCGTCCCAGCCGGTGTTTTGCGAGCCTCGCATGCCGCCCTCGGGCTCGTTGATCTTGAGGTTTACGCGAGCATTGTGCTTCATCCCCACAACGCGAAGCAGGGTGCGGATGGCCTTGGCGGTGTTGCCCGAGCGGCCAATAACCTTGCCCATATCCTCGGCATTGAGGTCAAGGGTGAGCAACACGCCCATCTCGTCGACGACGCGGGTAATCTTGACGTCCTCCGGATGCTCGACCAAGCCTTTAACCACAAACTCCAAGAACTCCTGATCTCTCTCTGCCATGTACAGTATATTTAGTTTAAATAAGCGACCTTGTAAGTTTATGCTTGAGGCACATCTCCCGCAACCGAGTTATCCTCTGCGGGAGTCTCCGGAGCAGTCTCCGCTACCGGAGCGACCTCGGGTGCGGGAGCCTCTTTCCCCTCCACTTCGGTCGGGGCAGGCTTGGCGACGGTTTTCTTGGGGAGCACGTTGATTTTCTTTGCGTCGATTATTTTTTGCGACACGAGAATATTGTGGACGGTGTCAGAGGTCTGCGCGCCATGGGAGAGCCAATGGTTGATGCGGTCGGCCTTAAGAGAGACCGTGTCGACACGCGGGTCGTAGGAGCCGAGCATCTCGAGATAGTTGCCGGCTTTGACCTTGCGTTTTGAGTCCACGACAATAACGCGGAAGGAGCTGTCCTTCTTTTTGCCGACGCGGGTGAGGCGGATAGTAAGCATTGTAGTGAAAAATGTCCGCCCTGGGCGGATGCCCCTACCCTACCAGATTAGACAAACAGGGTCAAATGGGGTAAAAATTTGTCAGAGTCAATCATACGGAGGGCGGCTATGCAGTACCTTGAGAAGCTCGACCTGGCCATCCTTGACGGCATCTTCCAGCCAATGGCGGACTGGTGGCGAAACCGGACCGGCAAGTCAAACTTCTGGATTGCTCGGATGTTGTGGTGGGTCATTATCACCATTGTCGGCTGGGTGGCTATCTTCTACCTCCAGATGGAGAGCTCTGTAATGGTCATGTTTGTGATCATGAGCGCGGGGATGATTGGAGTCCTTGCTAACTATAACAAGGACGAAAAGTTCTATGAACATATCCGAGTCGAAAGTTATTTCAACTGGAGGAGGCAATTTATGCCCTGGGGGGCATTGCGGCTTTTTGTGACCATAACGCTCGTGGCGGTGAGCATTTATTCGATCACCGTGTGGTCGAACACGCCAGCCACCGACTCTCCGATTATTCCCCTATCGGTATTGTATGGTGGAGCCGCCCTCATTATCGGGACTTTGTATTTCTCGGCTTGTACACCCAAGCCGCCCCGCCCGCTTAAGGCCGGCAATCGACTCGCAGCAGAGGCTCTTGGCACACACTGACGAGAAGCCGCGGACTCTTGTCCGCGGTCTTTCCTTTTTTATAAAGACGTGCTATACTTTACTTATTAATGCCTCGGGGTAGAAAAAGAGACGCCCGCAAAGACGGAGCACCTTCCGCCAAAGGCGGATCCGCCTCGGGCGGAAAAAAACGAATAACCGGCATACTCCAACTCACCCGTAGCGGGCGGGGCTTTTTGCCGTGGCCGGCGGGAGAAAAAACCAACGGCAAAGAAAAAGAGGATATCGAGATAAAGAAAGAGGACCTGCGCGGCGCCCTAAACGGCGATGAAATAGAGGCCGAGGTCACCGCACTCTTCCCCCGCCCCAAGGGCAAGGTTATGCGCGTCGTTGCTCGCGCCAAGACCGAGTTTGTCGCCACTATCAAGGGCGGTGTCGTCGTGCCGGATGATATAAAGTTTTACGCACCCATCAAGGCCGCCCTCCGCACCGAGGATATAACCGCGACCGACGGCGACAAGGTTTTGGTGCGGCTCGACTCCTTCGACGCCGAGGCGAGAGGCACCATCCTTGGCGTCATCGGCCGCGCCGGAGAGCATCGCGCCGAGATGAACGCCATTGTCATCGAGCACGGATTTTCGACCATCTTCCCCGTCGAGGCGGCGCTTGAGGCGCAAACAATAGAGGCCGCGCACGCCGACACGATTGAAAAAGAGTCGAAAATCCGCCGAGACTGCCGCGACCTTGCGGTCATGACCATCGACCCAGTCGACGCCAAAGACTTTGACGACGCGCTCCATGTGCAGGCACTCCCGGACGGCACCTTCGAGGTCGGGGTGCATATCGCGGATGCGACCTACTATTGCAAAGAGGGCACGGCGATAGACGACGAGGCCAAAAAGCGCGGCACCAGCGTCTACCTCGTCGACGCGACCATCCCCATGCTCCCGCACGAGCTGTCGGCTGGCGTCGCATCGCTCAAACCCGATGAGGATCGCCTTGCCTTCTCTGCGTTCTTTACGCTCGACAACGAGGGCCGCGTTATCGAACGGAAGTTCGAAAAGACGATTATCCGCTCTAAAAAGCGCTTTAGCTACGAAGAGGCCCAGGAGGTGCTCACCACGCAAAACGGCCCATACCTCGCCGAGCTCAATACCCTGCTCTCTCTTGCGACCGCCATGCGCAAACGCCGAAGCGACGAGGGCGCGATAGACTTTGGCGACAATGAGGTTAAGTTCGAACTCGGCCCTTCGGGAGAACCCCTCAGGGTCGTGAGGAAACGACGCATCGATACCAACTGGCTTATCGAGGAGTTCATGCTCCTCGCCAACCGCGAGGTGTCGCACTATGTGTCCAAACTCGCGGAGAAGGTGCCGGAGAGAAATTACGTATTCCTCTACCGGATCCACGATGAGCCTAAGGCCGACCGCATCGAAGAGCTGGCGACCTTCGTGCGGGCTATCGGCTACGAGTTCGGCCACCAAAAGCAGAAGAAATATTCGGCCAAAGACATCCAAAAACTGCTTAAACAAATAGAGGGCAAGCCCGAGGAGCACCTCATCCGCACCGCCACGCTCCGGAGCATGGCCAAGGCTATTTACTCGACCCGCAATATCGGGCACTTCGGCCTCTCGTTCGAGTACTACACGCACTTTACCTCGCCAATCCGGCGCTACCCCGACATGCTCGCGCATCGCATCCTCGCCTCGCATTTAGACGGTAAGCCGCTTTCGCGCAAAGAGTTCGGCGACCTGGAGAAGCTCTGTATCGCCGCGTCCGAGCAGGAGGCCAAGGCGGTCGACGCCGAGCGCGACTCTATCCGCTACAAGCTGGTCGAGTATATGCTGCCTAAAATCGGTCAGACGTTTAACGCCGTGATTTCAGGAGTTACCGAGTGGGGCCTTTATGTAGAAGAGGAGGAGAGCTCGGCAGAAGGCTTGGTGCGCGTCGCGACCATCGGCAACGACTTTTATAACTACTCGCAAAAGGACTACGCGCTCATCGGCCAGCGCACCAAAAAAAAGTTCGCACTCGGGGACCGAGTGCGAATAAGGTTGGTGGCGGCAGACTTAGCCGCGCGGCAGCTCGACTTCGAGCTTGTTTAACTCCGATCAAGGGATCGGGCGAGATAATAAATCTTGGGGCGGGTCCTCCTGTTTGATGTTGCGCTAAGACGAGCGGGAACACCCAGTCGGATCATGGTCGTGTCCTTTCCAAGGCTGGCCTTTAGATCGTAAAGACCAGCTAACCCCACTTAAGCACTGCTCTGTTTTTTATGCAACTTACTTAGCCACAGCGAGTGCCTCTTCGAATTTGACGGAGAGGAGCTTTGAGACGCCGTCTTGGCCCATCGTGACCCCATAGAGTACCCCGGCGCGCGACATCGTCTCGCGGTTGTGGGTTATCAAAATGAGCTGGGACTTCTTGGCCAAGGTCTCGATCATGTCGCCGTAGCGGCGGCTGTTTGCTTCGTCCAAGGCGGCGTCCGTCTCGTCCAAAATAAGGAACGGCGGCGGGTTGACCTGGCTCATGGCAAAGATAAGCGCAATCGAGGTCAGCGCGCGCTCGCCGCCCGAGAGCATATGCAGGCCCTTGATGCGCTTGTGCGGCAGACTTACCGTTATCTCGACGCCTTCCTCTACCTCCATGTCTTCATCATCCTCCGCATCCTCTTCGCTCACGCCGCGGCGAAGCCTCTTTTCCATCACGATGGCGAGCGAGGCTTCGCCGCCGCCGAACATAAGCTTAAAGAACGCGCTAAACTCCTTGTTTATCTTTTTTACCCCTTCGGCGAAGCGCTCTTCGAGCGTCGCGCTAAGCTCCTCGATGAGCGTATGCAGCGACGCGGCGCTGGTCTCCAGGTCGGCAAGCTCGCGGGCAAGAAACTGGTCGCGCTCGGTCGTCTCTTTATGCTCCTTGAGGATTTCATCCGCGCCGGCCGCGCCCGACTCCTCAAGCCGTATTTTTTGCCGCTCGATGGTGCGGCGGCGCCCCTCTTGCGCGCCGCGCTCCTCTTCGGTTATCTCGGCATCCGTCACGCTGGGGATACGGTACTCGGCATACTCCGCCACCTCGCGGCCGGCTATTGCACCCGCTTCGCCCAAATCGCGCTTAAAGGCCTCCTCGTCACGCCCAAGCATCTCCGCCTTGGCCCGCAGCGCGCCGAGCTCCGCCTCGAGCTCCGAGCGGCGCGCCATCGCGGCAAAGAGCTCGCGCTCGCTTTGGCGGGAGGCGTCCTTGTCGCTTTCGATCTTGCGGCGCAAGGCCGCAATCGCCGCCGCCACCCGCTCCTCTTCGGTCTGTAGGACCGCAAGCTCCCGCTCGAGCTTCGATTTTTTATCTTCGAGCTCCGTGGTCGAGCCGCCGCGCGCGCTCTGTGCGATGGTGGCAAGAAAGGCTTTCGCAAGCGCGAGCGCCTCCGAAATGCGGCGTTTAAGCCCTTCGACTTCGCCGAGGGCGAACGCATCTTCTAGATTTTTAAGGACGCGTTCGCCGAACTCGCGTGCCTCCCGTGCTGGCACGGTGCCCTCCTCCTGGGAGAGCGCACGGCGAGCTATAAGCTCGCCTTCGATGCGGCCGAGCTCGCGCGAAATATCGTTGCGGCGGCCGACCGCCGCGCGGCCTTCGGATTCGAGCGTCATGAGCTCCTTGGTGTCCTTGTCTTTGCCGTGCTCGCGGTTAAGCTCCTCGCGCAGGCGCGCGATCGATTTTTCAAGCCGCCGGAGCTCCTCTTCGGGCGCTTCGCGCGATGCGGCAAGGTCGGCCTTAACGGCATGGAGGTATACGTTCTCGCGCTTAAAGTATTCGAGATACTGCATGAGCAGGGTGTCCCGCAAGAGCTTAGCCTCCTCTATTTTTTTGACCTGTGCGCCCAAAAATTTAAGGTGGGGGGCGAGCTCGCGGCGCAGGGCCTCGACTTCGTGCATATTCTCCGCCGTCTTCTCGAGCTTGTGCGTCGCCTCCTCGCGCTTGTAGAGGTAGGCGGTGAGCCCCAACGCATCCTCGAGCATCTCGCGGCGCTCGCGCGTCGAGGCGGAAAGTACTCGGTCAGCCTCGCCTTGCGAGATGATATGGTGACCGGACGCTCCGATATTCGCTTGGCTTAACAGCTCGTTGATATCGCGCAGGCGCACCAATGAGCCGTTGAGGAGATAGTCGTTGCTGCCGTCGCGGTGCACGACGCGCTCGATAGCCACCTCGTCGAAATCCAGGTTGAGCGCCCGTTGTCCGCCAACTGGCGGATTGTCGAATATGAGCTTGACGCCCGCCCGCCCGGCTCGTGGTGAGCTTGCCGAACCATTCCATATCAAATCCTCGCCGCGACGCCCCCGCATGGACTTCATCGATTGCTCGCCGAGCACGAAGCGGAAGGACTCGGCGACGTTCGATTTGCCCGAGCCGTTGGGGCCGACGACCGCGGTAATAGCCGCACCGAAGGTAAGTTCGGTCTTTTTCGCAAAGGATTTAAAGCCCGAAAGCTCGATGGATGTGAGCCGCATTTGGTTGATTATACTCCGAAGGGACCCCATTGGGGTATGGAAAGGGGCGGCAGTGCCGAAGCTCTGCCGCCCCCGTTTATGCCTCGCCCTTGGTTTCGAAGAGCGCCGCCTCAAGCGCCTCTCGCGCGCTTTTGCCGGCCCACACGACGAACTGGAAAGCCTGGTAGTATTTCTCGCACACCTCCAGCACATGCACCAGCAGCCATTCGCACTGTGCGCCACTTGCCTCCGCGCCGCCGGCGAGCACCAGCGGCGCGCGGAAGAGGATTAGCCCCTCGTCCTGCCAGAGATCGAAGTGCCCGACCCACATCTGCTCGTTGATGAGCACCATCAGGCCTTGCACCTCGCGCCGGACACGCTCGGGAATTTTAAATTCGAACGCGCATACGACCTGCAGGACTTCAGCCTCCGGCAGCCAGGTATACGAGACATCGTACTGCGCCCATATGCCCTGCACATACAAGGTGACCTCGTCGTCGCCCTGCTCCTCATAGTTCCAGCCGTTGACTGCGGCAACGCTCTTCACGATGCCGATTGGATGCACGCGCTCCGTCGTGTCGGCAGGCTCTAGAAACGACATGTTCTGCCCCCTGTGATCGGTGGTGAGATCTCCTATATAATCTTTACCACTACCAACCCTTTTTGTCCAGTGCCGCCTTGGCGGCGGCGGCTTCGGCCTCTTGCTTGCTGCGGCCTACTCCTTCAGCGAGGAGCGCTTCGCGCAAGTAGACGCCCACGGTAAAGTGCTTGTCGTGGTCGGGGCCCTCTTCTTTCAGCACGGCATAGGAGGGCGTGACGCCTTCGATCTCCTGGGCCTTCTCCTGTAAGGCCGACTTCGGATCCTGCCACAAACGGCGCTGCAAAATCCCGTCGAGCTTCCGCGCAAGCCGCTCTTTAATAAAGCGCTCGGCCGCCCCGTACCCCTGGTCGAGATACACGGCGCCGACCAAGGCTTCGAATGCGTTTGCAAGCAGTACGCCGCGCGCGCGGCCGGTATCTTTTGCCTCGCCGCGGGAGAGCAGGAGGTACTCGTTCATCCCGATATCGTTGGCCACCTCGGCGCAGGTGACGGCGTTGACGAGCGCGGCGCGGTAGGCGGTAAGTTCGCCTTCGGGTTTATCCGGGAAATCTTCGTATAAATAGTGCGTGATTACGAGCTCTAAGACCGCGTCACCCAAAAACTCGAGCCGCTCGTTGTGTCCCTCGACCTCGCCACGGTGCTCGTTGAGGTAGCTGCGGTGCGTAAATGCCTGGCGCAAAAGCTCCGGGTCGTTAAAAGAAATGCCTATGGCGCGCTCGAACGTTGAAAAATCTTTTGGCACGATATTTATGTTTTTACTTTTTTATTTGAACCTTCGGAGAGCTTTTGCACCCCTTTTTGCACGATCGGCAGCATGTCCTCGTAAAAGTTGAGGTCTATCGCATCTTGCACCTTAAACCAGCGCGCGTCGTCGAGCCCGCCCTTCTTCGCCAAATGCACCTCGGTAAACGGGCTCTCGGCGAGGAAAAATATCACGTGCTTGCGTTTCTTGCCCTCTTTGGGGTCGCTTGCCACGTACTCGTTCTCTCCCAGCCGCTCGAGCGGCGTAATATCGAGGCCTATCTCCTCTTTTATCTTGCGGACCACGCCATCCTCGGGGATCTCCTCGGGGATGAGCTTGCCTTTGGAGAGCGTCCAGTGGCCGAAGATATCGTGCACTAAGGCCAGGTAGAGCTCGCCGCCATTGCGTGCAAAGACGACCGCCCCTACCAAGCGCTCCTGCGGCATCTCCTCCCACGGCACCTCCTTTTTCTTCTTGCTGACCTCGTCCTTGCCGGGCTCGCCGAGCTCCTTATAGACGGCGCCGAGTACCCCGTTGACGAAGCGGCCCGAGTGCTCCCCACCGAAAGATTTGGCGAGCTCGATCGCCTCGTTGATGGCGACCTTGGCGGGTACGACGGCGCGGTCGGCAAAGAGGAGCTCGTAGAGGCCGAGCCGGAGCACGTTCCGGTCGACCGGCGCGATTCGGTCTATCGGCCATTCGGGAGCGGCTTTTTCGATTACCAAGTCAAGGTCCTTTTGGCGCTCCATCGTGCCGACCAAAAGGTCCTCCATAAAGGAGGTATCGGATGCCCCGGACACGAACTCGCCCGCGATACGCGCGAGCGAGAGTTTGGCATCCGCTACGGACAGGCCGCGGATATCCCGCTCGAAGAGCGTTTGGAGTACTGCAGAACGAGATAAATGCCTGTTGGCCATATGTCTTATGTACAAGAACACCTCGGGTGACCCTGCGGCGCGAACGATACAAAGCGGAAATGCAGATTACTTCTGCGCCTCGGCTTTAGTCCCTTCTTTTCTGCCCGAGGCAGATCCGCCCTGGGCAGACTTGGCGCGCTTCTGCGCCTTAGCGGCCGCCTTGGCAGCCAGGTCTACGACCACGCGCCCGCGGTAGCGCCCACAGCTGGGGCATGCGCGATGAGGCACGCGCGCGGCACCGCACTCGCAGGTTGCGAGCGTTTGCGCCTTAAGCGCGTGGTGCGACCGGCGGTTCGCCGTGTGCGCCCTTGTGTGCCTCATGCGGACTACCATGGCTCTATATATAGCACAACCGCCCTAAAAACGAAACCCCCGCTTGTGGGCGGGGGATCTGACTGTCATGCGTCAGCCAACTGTGCCGGCGATGTTGCGCGGAACGGACAGAGTGAATGATATACATTCGATGTCTCGTACCGCCCAGAGACGTTGCAGCACACTTTTCTACCCCCGTCATGGAACCCCTGATTATGGGGGCACCCGTCGCATCCGAGCCTCGGTGTGCTTTTCCGAGGCTCGCGGGGAGCCTTTGGACCTCTACTTGGCATTCGTAACTCGCCCCTTGTTGTGAGTGAAGATTATGTAAAGCCGCACAAACACACTCGTACTCGTACCGCATTGGACTCTACGCCTGAGTACCGATGTTGTCAAATGAGTTTTCCCGTATCGATTTGCAAAAACTGCGGCGGTGGATTTTGCTTAACCCCCATTCTTCTATTGCGGCATAGTGATCGGGTGTCGGATAGCCCTTGTGCTGATCAAAGCCGTATTGAGGATATTTTTTATGAT
>CAYIWV010000018.1:10734-12261 GCA_964367315.1 uncultured Candidatus Saccharibacteria bacterium
TGAGCAAAGTCCCAGTGCGGATACTGCGCCGCCATGCGGCGCATCAAGCGGTCGCGCCGCACCTTGGCGACGATGGACGCAAGACTAATGACGGGGACGAGCGAGTCGCCGCGGATGATGGTCTCTTGCGAGTAGTGGCGCGGCGCCTTAAGCAAGCCGTCGAGCATGACGTGGGAGTCGCGGTGGGTGGCCTCGAGCCGCTTTAAGCCGCTTAGCGTCGCGCGCTCTACCGCGCGCGCGATGCCGTGCCGGTCGATATACTTTGCGGAGGCAAACCGCGCGGCAAACCGGATATCGCCGCGGCGCGCCCGCATCTCGACCAGCGCGTATATGGTCTCGCGCATGCCGGCCGTGAGCTGCTTGGAGTCTGCGACCCCGGGGAACTCTTCTGCGATATCCATGTCTGCAGGAGCAAGGATAAGCCCCACCGCAACCGGCCCCGCCAAGGGTCCTCGACCCGCCTCATCTACCCCTATTACCCATCGCACCATACCCCCAGTATACTGGGTCTATGCCGGCGAAGTTTGTCCCCCTCCATGTCCACAGCCACTACTCCCTGCTGAAGGCGCTGCCCAAAATACCGGACTTGGTCGCGCGAGCAAAAGAGGCCGGGTGCGAGGCCCTGGCCTTAACCGACATCGACAACCTCTACGGCGCGATCGAATTTTATAAAGAGTGCAAAAGCGCCGGCATAAAACCCATCATCGGGCTCGACGCCAACCTCGGCGACGGCAAAAGACTCCTGTTGTTTGCAAAAAATATCGATGGATACAAAAACCTCATCAAGCTCGTCTCCCTGTCGCATCTGACCGACGCGCAGGGCACGCCTATTACGCAAGAGATGCTCGAGGACTACGGCGGGGGTCTCATGATGCTCGACCCGAAGGACCCGTCGGTGGCGTTAAGCGAAGTGTATTATTTGCACCCGGACGACCGGCGCGCATGGGAGACCATGCGTGCCATAGAGAACCGCGGGCCTACGGAGGAGGGCGAGCTTGGCGATGCGGACGATGGGTTTTACTTCCGCTCCGCCGAAGAGATGGCCGAGCGGTTTCCCGCCGAGGCGCTTAAGAAAACGCTGGATATCGCCGCGCAGTGCAACGTAGAGTTAGCACTCGGCGCGTGGGTGTTCCCCAACTTCCCCATCCCCCCAGGGTCGGACTATAACGCGGAGCTGCGCAGGCTTATCGAGGAGGGGCTCGCGCGCCGCGGGCTCTCCGATGACCAAACGGCGCGCGCGCGCATCGAGTACGAGTACACCATCATCACCGACAAAGGGTACGCGCCGTACTTTTTGGTGGTGGCCGATTTGCTGAAGTTTGCGCGGGAGAACGGGATTTTGACCACCATCCGCGGCTCGGTCGCAGGCTCGATGGTCACCTACGTCACCGGGATTACCAACGTAAATCCGATTGAGTACAAGCTGCCGTTCGAGCGATTTTTAAACCCCGAGCGCCCCTCGGCCCCCGATATCGACATGGACTACGCCTACAACCGGCGCGACGAGGTTATCGACTACGCGCGGCG
>CAYIWV010000019.1:0-11091 GCA_964367315.1 uncultured Candidatus Saccharibacteria bacterium
CAAGGCGAGCGCATACGCGGACTCTTGTACCAAGTAGAGGAGTCACCTCGCGGCATCTACCTGCGCCTCAGCCGCGCCAAGCCTGAGTTCTTGGTCAAACTGTTCGAGATGGAGGCGCCCGAGGCTGCCGCAAAAACGGTCGTGTTTAAATCAATCGCACGCGAGGCAGGTAGCCGCTCCAAGGTGGCGGTGGCCTCGACCGACCCGCATGTCGACCCGGTCGGCTCTCTGGTCGGCCAGCGCGGCGTGCGCGTCTCGACCGTTACCTCCGAGCTCGGCGGCGAGAAGATAGACATTATCGAGTGGAACGAGGATTCGAAGGGCTTTATCGAGGAAGCGCTCTCCCCCGCACGCGTGCTGTCTATGACGCTCGACGAGGACGAGCATAAGGCGACCGTCTCGGTCGCCGAGGACCAGCAGAGCCTCGCCATCGGCCGCGGCGGCCAGAACGTGCGTCTCGCGGCGAAGCTCACCGGGTGGCGCATCGACATACAGTCGGTCGGCGGCACAAAGCCGGTAGACGGCATCGACGCCGAAAACCCCGCCGATATCGCCCCGCCGCCCATCGAAACCGAGTAAAAAAAATAATATAGAATAACGACTATGAACCTATGGCACGATGTACCCTTGGGCGATGACGCACCGAACGAGATAAACGTCATTATCGAGACCCCGGACGGCTCCAGCAATAAATATGAGATAGACAAAGAGACCGGGCTCATTAAGCTCGACCGGGCCAACTACTCGGGCATTCCCTTCCCCTTTAACTACGGCTTTGTGCCGCAGACCTATTGGCACGACGGCGATGCGCTCGATGTGGTGCTTCTTGCCACGTTCCCTGTCCCAAGCGGCATTTTGGTGCCCGCCCGGCCCGTGGCAATTATGGAGATGAACGACACCGGCGAGGACGACGCAAAAGTCATCTGCGTGCCGGTTGAGGACAAATGGTGGGATGATATCCAAGACGCCAAAGATCTTAACCCGCACCTGATCAAGGAGATAAAACACTTCTTCGAGTCTTATAAAGCACTGAAGGGCAGGCCGGCCGAGGTAAAGACCGGCGAGTTTAAAGACCGCGAGGCCGCCCACCGGGCAATTAAAGAGGGCATTGACCTCTACAAACAAAAGTTCTCCAAGTAACAATCCACACACAAGAACCGCCGGCCTTACGCCGGCGGTTCTATACTTGCGACATGGACGACACCTCCCCGCAACCGCAAAGCACGAAGATAGGCCCGCTCCTGGGCATTATCGTCATACTCGCGCTCTTGGCGGCGGGAGCGGCATATTTTTTCATCACCCTTAAAGAGCGGTTCGACACGCCGCCGGTGCGCGAGACTATCAACGTCTAGCGTAAGTTATGAACACACGGCCCGTCCACAGAGACGGGCTTCATGTATGCTTTATAGATAGCTAACCAAACAATCGTATGACATCCCGTATTATCGTATCTGCGCTCATCGCATCGCTCCTCGTGCCGTCGCTCGCACTTGCGCAGACCGGCGCGTCGGCCGGGGCCACGGTCAACGCCAGCTCTTCGCAAAACCGCGCGGCGCCCTTGCCGAAGCTCGGTCCCGCGATTAAAAACATCGCATCCACTACCCGCGACGCGATAAAAACCAGCGCATCGACCACGCGCGAGGCGATCAAGGTACGCGTCGATGCGATACACGCGCTTATCGAGCAACACAAGGAGGCCGTCGCGGAGCGCAAAGCGACGCTGGAACTCCGCGTCGAGGCCGCGAAGACTAAGGCACGCG
Organism: uncultured Candidatus Saccharibacteria bacterium; assembly: GCA_964367315.1. Lineage (GTDB taxonomy): Bacteria > Patescibacteriota > Minisyncoccia > Phycocordibacterales > SBAW01 > GWA1-54-10. The sequence goes on from CAYIWV010000019.1 coordinate 1,761, forward strand.
CCAAGTTTAACGAGCGCATCCAGCAAACCGTCGAGGCGTTGGTCGACAAACTCACCAACGCGACAGACAAACTCGATGCCATGGCCGACAGGGTGGAGGAATATATCGGCACGCTCGAATCCGAAGGCAAGGACATGAGCGGGTCCGAGGCGCTGCTGGCCGAGGCCCGTGCCGATATCACCACCGCGGTAGAGAAGGCCACGGCCGCATCGGCTGCGCTCGACGCCGCACTCGCCTCCTCGACCCCCAAGACGGAGATGCCCAAAGTCCGGGCCGCGATAGAAGAGGCGCGGGTCGCTATCCGCGCGGCGCACGCCTCGCTTAGGGAGGTGGTTGTCTCTATCCGCATCGAGGCCTCGGCAGGTGCCGGGGTGTCCGAGTAAGTATTATTTACATTAAGACGCAATTGTATGGATTCGAATAACCCTCAACCACAGCCGGCGCCGCAACCGCAGCCTGCACCGATGCCGCCCGCGCCCGAACCTGCCCCAATGCCCGCCCAGCCCGAACCGGTGCCTACCCCGCCGCCTGCGCCTCCTGCCCCCACACCGGCCCCGGTGCCGAGCGCGCCGATGCCGAGCGTGCCTGCGGCGCAAGGCGGTATACGCATGGGGCTCGCGCTTGGTATTATCGTCCTTATCCTGGCGATCGCTGCGGGTGCATACGGCTACTTTGTGTATCTTGCCCCGCTGACCCAGGCACCGGAGAACACGCTCGTCACCGACCAGCAAGCGCCGCAAGACGGCCTCTCGCAGATTGAGTCGGATATTAATGCCGAGAGCAACACCACCTTCGACGCCGAGATGGATAGCCTTGAGAGCTCGTTTTAACTTTAAAAATTAAACAAAATCTGCTAGTATCGCCCGATGGCCGACATCGGGCGATTTTCCGCTCTCGCAAAAACATTTACCCGGAGGAACCTCCCCGAGTCTGAGGTCGAGCTCAGTGGCGAGGTCCCCTACGAGGCGCTCGCCCCCTACCGCGACGCGGCACTTGCGCACATGGCCTCGCGCACCGAGATGCCGGGCTTTCGCCCGGGCAAGGTGCCGAAGGATATGGTTTTAAAGAAGGTCGGCGAGGTGGGCGTGCTTGAGGAGGCCGCCGAACTTTTTGTAAAAGACTTTTACCCCGAGCTCGTCATGGAGCACACGGTAGATGCGGTCGGCCGCCCGGACATCCGTATCACCAAACTGGCGCCGTATAACCCCGTTGCGCTCGTGGTGCGCGCAACGATTTATCCCGAGGTACTCGTCGATAGAGGCTGGAAGAATTTGCACGAAACGGTTGCGGCCGAGCCGGCATTGCCCGCGACGGAGGAGGAGGTGCAAAAGACGCTCGAGGATTTGAGGGCTTCGCGGAAAAAAGATGATGCCGTGCCGGAGTTAAACGACGAGTTTGCAAAAAGCGTAGGTGCATTTGAGACTATTGGGGCGCTTACCGAGCAAATCCGCAAAGGTATTACCGAGGAGAAAGCGCGGCGGGCAAAAGAAGCACGCCGCGGCAAGCTTATCGAGGCCCTGCTGGCCATCGTTACCGTTGCCGTACCCCGTATTTTTATCGAGAGCGAGCTCGAGAAGATTATGGCGCAGATGCGCGAGGACGTAAGCCGCTTTTCCGCCCAAGGCGGATCTGCCTCGGGCAGAGGCTTTACATGGGAAGATTACCTTAAGGCGGTTAGCAAAACCGAGGAGTCTATCCGCAACGAGTTTCGCGAGCAGGCGGCAAAGCGCGCCAAGCTCCAGTTGACCCTAAACAAGCTCGCCGAGGAGGAAAAAGTAGAGGCTGATAAAGAATTGGTCGAGCAGGAAATGAAACATGCGCTCGAGCACTTCCCCGACGCCAAGCCCGAGCTGGTGCGCATCCACATCGAGACGGTGTTGCGCAACGAGAAAGTCTTAAAAATCCTCGAGGGCGAGAAATAAAAAGAAAAAGAGCCGACGCGGGAAGCGGCGGCTCTCGAAAGCGCAGAGCGCTTTCAAAATCGAACAAAGACCAAAGAACTTCTAATCCGTTCGCTAACGCGGAACGAAACAAAGAGCGGCCCTGTGGCACTATTGTGCGCTTGAAAGTTAAGGCCGTCAAGGATATACTGTGTACATGCAAAAAAACGAAATCCGCAATCAACTTGTCCCTATGGTGGTCGAAAAGACCCCCTTTGGCGAGCGCGCCTTCGACATCTTCTCCCGCCTGCTTAAGGAACGCATCATCTTCCTGGCCGGCCCTATCGAGGATCATACCGCCAACCTCGTCATCGCCCAGCTCCTCTTTTTGGAGTCCGAGGACCCAAAGCGCGACATCCAGCTTTACATCAACTCCCCCGGCGGCTCGGTCACGGCCACGCTCGCCATGCTCGACACGATGAACCACATTAAGCCCGACGTAGCGACCGTGTGCGTGGGCATCGCCGCCTCCGGCGCGGCGATCATGCTCGCCGGAGGCGCCAAGGGCAAGCGTTTTGCCCTGCCGAATGCCGAAATTATGATCCACCAGCCGTGGGGCGGTGCGCAGGGCCAGGCGACCGATATCGAAATAACCGCCAAGCACATCGTGGCAACCCGCGACCGGCTCAACAAGATACTCGCCAAAGCGACGGGGCAGGAGCTTAAAAAGATAGAGCAAGACGTCGAGCGCGACTACTTTATGTCTGCCGAGGAGGGCAAAAAGTACGGCGTCATAGACGACATCTTTAGCCACAAAGGCGACAAACCAAGCAAGAAATAACTCCGCAAAACCCCTCGCTCCGGAGAGATGAACACGACCCCTACTCCTCCGCAGGGGGTTTTGCTCCGTTTTACTATGGGTGCTATTGTGTAGGTGTCACTTTGCAATAAGTGCCAAACCATCTTACTTTCTATGATCCAATTTTATGTCACTAACAACTCTGTTTCTCCTCTTGGGGGCTGCGGCCTTAGGGGGTGCGGCCATCGGGTATGTGTTCCGATGGCTTTTGGTTCTTGCGCGTAAGGGCTCAATCGAAATACAAGTACAAAAGGTAATGCTGGACGCCCGAGAGAGGGCGGAGAAGGTCGTTGCCGAAGCCGAGGCCCAAGCACGCGAAAAAGTCGTCCAGCTTGAGTCTGCCGCGGTCGAAAAGGAGGAGAAGCTCCTCAAGCAGGAGGAGCGTGTCTTTAAGCGCGAAGAAGCGCTCGATAAAAAGCAGGGTGAGCTTGAGTCGGAGATAGGGGCGGTCAAGGGCCGCATCGAAGAGGTCCGGGCGATTAAAGAAAAAGCCGATCTTGTGCTTGAAGAGCGCCAGCAAGAGCTCGCCCGCGTGGCGGGGCTCACCAAGCAAGAGGCGCAGGAGCAGCTCTTTGTCGAGCTCGAACGGCAGGCGCAGGACGACTTGATGATGCGCGCCGCAAAGTTAGAGCGCGACGGCTTCGAGCGGCTGGAGCGGCGCGCGCGGGAAATTTTGGTGACCTCCATACATCGCCTGGGCAACTCGGTCGCAAGCGACACGATGGCGACCGCCATCACAATCCCCAACGATGATATTAAGGGCAAGATCATCGGCAAAGAGGGCCGCAACATAAAAGCATTCGAGCGTGCCACCGGGGTGGAGGTTATTATCGACGACACACCGGGCTCGATAGTCCTTTCATCCTACGACCCCATTCGGCGCGCGGTCGCGAGAGTGGCGCTCGAAAACCTCATCATCGACGGCCGTATCCAGCCGGCGAAAATCGAGGACGTCGCCGAGAAGGCCAAGGGCGAGATAAACAAGATAATCAAGGAGAAAGCCGAGGCCGCGGCCTTCGAGGTCGGGGTCTTAAACCTCGACGCAAAACTCCTCATGATCCTCGGCCGCCTCCACTTCCGCACCTCCTATGGGCAGTCGGTCTTGCAGCACTCCGTCGAGATGGCTCATATTGCCGGGATGATCGCCGAGGAGGTCGGCGCCAACCCGCAAGTGGCGCGCGCCGGGGCATTGCTCCACGACATCGGCAAGGCGCTCGACCACGAGGTGCAGGGCACCCATGTGGAGATCGGCCGCCGCATTTTGCAAAAGTTTAACGTGGACGAGGCGGTCATCAAGGCCATGCAGGCCCACCACGAGGAGTACCCGTACGAGACCCCGGAGAGCATGATCGTGCAGGTTGCCGACGCTATTTCAGGCGGGCGCCCCGGCGCACGCCGCGACTCGGTCGAGCAGTACATCAAGCGCCTCGCCGATATCGAGGCGATTGCCAACTCCTTTACGGGCGTGGAGAAATCGTACGCGATATCCGCCGGACGCGAGGTGCGCGTCTTTGTCAAACCCGACGAGATGTCGGACTTCCAGGCGCGCGAACTGGCGCGGCAAATTGCGCTACGGATAGAGAACGAGCTAAAGTATCCCGGCGAAATTAAGGTCGCCGTCTTCCGCGAACTCCGCGCAATCGAATACGCACGGTAACGATAAACCCCGCATACTCTGCGGGGATTATCATTTGATTTTTAACGCGTACGAACGTAGGCTCAAAGCAGAGGCACTCGAGAGGACGAGGGGAGGGAGCCCATGCGAGTCTTTTTTGCTATCGACGACAGGAGCACTATCCGTGCCGAGGTGGTGCGGCAACTGCTTGTGCTGCAGGTACCGCGACAATCCTATGAAGTTCTGCCGCTTGAAAGTAGCCGCTTTCCCGTACGGCGTACAGAGGTCGCACAGCTCCTCAACTACGCAAAGTACGAGGCGCAAAAAGTGCTCGAGCACTACTCGGATGTCAGTCGATGCATCGTGATTGTGGGCGCGCAATTGCCCGACAGCACCAACTCTGCCAAGACGCTCCCGGTGGATTATGTGCTGATCTTGAGGCGCGGGGGCCAATGCGACTATCGGCCGGTCAACCCGCGCAACGTCCACAATCATCTATGGGCATCAAGCCCAGGTCTCCAGCCGGAACTTGCCGAAACGGTCATAGAATTGGGAGAGATAGAACCCTTGCGCTAAAACATGGCCGCTATGACGAGGGACGCCCCCTTCTTGGGGGCTCCTTTTTTAACGATAGGATTCCGGTGCCCCACTATCCTCACGCGCAAGCGTGGCAAGGACATTCTCCACAGTTACGAGGCAGAGAAAATGGGCCGTTTTTAGGTCTACATGAGCCGTAAACGGCTTTATTTCATAACTTTGGCTCTATTGCAAGGAATTTTGAGGGGGGTATACTATCCGCGCAGGGCACAAGTCCATTAGTAGCTCAAATTTAGTAGGTATGAATAAGCAGGATATTGCCGAAAAGGTGCAGGGTGTCTTGGGCGGCACCAAAGCCGATGCCGAGCGCGCTGTCGAGGCGATGATCGAGACAATTGTTGGTGCGCTTAAGCGCAACGACGAGGTGTCGATCGCGGGTCTTGGGATCTTTAAGACCAAGATGCGCGCCGCACGCGTTGCGCGCAACCCCCGCACGGGTGCAACCGTGCAGGTACCGTCTATGCGGGTGCCGAAGTTCCAGCCCGCAAAGGCTTTGAAAGAAGCCGTCAAGTAGATACGTATCCTCTCGAACAAAAAGTCCCCCATTTATTGGGGGCCTTTTTGTTTATTTAAGATCCGACAAGGGGACGCGGACCTCGAACGGCCCGATTGCGTAAGCGGCGGCTTGATACGGCGGGATAAGGATGACGAGCGTGTCTTGATCAAGCACGAAACTCTTGAAATTCTCTTCCTTCGGCGCAAGACCCTCAAGAAACAGCTGGCCGGTCGAGTCCTCTGCCTGGGTGCGGTCGCGATACTGCGCCGAAACGTCTTCCGTTACCCGCCGCGAGAGCTCCGCAAGCCAATTGGGGTTTTGCCCCACAATCTCGGTGAGCGATACGCGGTTGCCCGCCGTATCGAAGACGAACGTCTTAAAATTCCCGTTCGGGTGCGCACCGAGCGTATCCTCGTAGACGATGTATGCGTACGACGTGTAGCCGGGCGATGTGCGCGCCTCGTACTCGGCGGCGAGCGTGTACTTGCGCTCCCCGCCGAGATTCTGGATGAGGATGTCTTCGGGGGTGAGGCTCTCGACCTTCGTGTTGCTTTTAAACGCGGCAACCACCTCCTGCATGTCGGCCTCGATTGCCGCGCGCACCGCCGGGGAGGCCTCGGGGTAGAAGATGCGGATACTAAAGTACTCGCCGTCTTCGGCGTACTCGCCCGCCACGGTAAGCCGAGTCTCCTGAGGGGCTGCGATTGGCGCGGTGCGCGCGGAGAGGAGCCCGAACAGCGCGATGCCGCCAATAAGGAGCGCGAGCGCAACGAAAGTTTGTTTTGTCATCATCGGTGCATTGTACAACAATCGATTTTTTAGGCACAATGACAGAGCACTGCGGGATTATCACAGCGTTCAATAATCCCACTGCATTCGGCCGTCATGAAAGCGAGCTTTCATGCGGGACCTCACTTGCGGGATTAGTTTAATGGTAGAACATCAGTTTTCCAAACTGATGGCGCCGGTTCGATTCCGGCATCCCGCACATGGGTATACTGCACGTCATTTTAATCGCACTCATTGCTATGGCGGTAACGTCGGTCGCGCTGGTCGGCACCCCGGCAAAAATCGCCGTGGCCCCCGCGCCTGAGACCCCCGCCGCGGGAGAATCGCCTGCAACCGAAGAGCCGCAGGCGGCGCAACAGAAGCCGGAGCCGCAGACCGAGGCAAAGGCCCCGGTAGCCGTCCCCGAGCAGGCGCCGCACAAGGATGCCGAGCCTGCTCTCTCGGATGCGGAACTTAACGCAACCGCGCGGGGTGCCTTGGTCAACGTCTTTTGCACGACACAGTCGGGCGGCGCGCAAAAACCGCTTTCCGGCAGCGGTATCATCATCGACAGCCGCGGCGTCGTGCTCACCAACGCGCACATTGCGCAATACTTTTTGCTGCGCGATTACCCCCGCAAAGGCAACATCGACTGCATGCTGCGCACCGGGAGCCCCGCCGCGCCGCGCTACCGGGCGACACTGCTGTATATCCCGACCGCCTGGGTGGAAGAAAACGCCGCGCAGATAGATTCGCAAAACGCGAAAGGCACGGGCGAAAACGACTTCGCGCTCCTCTACATCACCGAGGCAACCGAGGGCTCTTTGTCAAACCCCTTCCCCACTCTCACTCCCAAGAGCGGCGTCCCGGCAAGGGGCGACCGCATGCTGCTCGTTGCATACCCCGCCGGGTTTTTAAGCGGCGAGACGATCGCCCAAAATCTCTATCCGACCTCGGCATTCGGCATTGTTTCGAAAAAATATACGTTTAACGACCAGGCCAAGACCGACCTTTTTTCGGTCGGCGCCTCGGTGGTATCCCAAGCCGGGTCATCCGGCGGCGCGGCCGTGCGCACCGACGGTACACTCGCGGGCATCATCGCGACCGCGATACTCGAGGGCACCACCGGTGAGCGCGAGGTGCGCGCCATAACGGTGGCGCACATCAATAACAGCCTCGCCGCCGCGGGCAAAGTATCTCTTACCCAACTCCTCTCCGGCGACCTCGCTCAAAAAGCAGAGGACTTTAACGATGATGCCGCCCCCCGCCTCACACAACTACTCAAAGACGCACTTAAAGATTAAGAGGAAAAGCTCACACGGGCGAAGATGCCGCAGGGTAAGACTCGCTCACTCCCCTCTTCGGCAATCGTCAGATCGCCATACTCGATACTGCCGCCGAATTTTTTTACAAGAGGTTCCAAATTATAGGCAAATGCCAAAGGCGAGTAGCCGGCCGCATAGCCGTTGATAAGTACAAAGAGCGGCGTGTCGCTCAAAATCTCTCCGCACAACTTCATCAGCTCCAAAAAATGCTCCTCGAACTTCCACAGCTCGTCTTTGGGCCCGTGGCCGAACGCCGGCGGGTCCATGACAATTGCATCGTACTTACTCCCCCGCTTTGCCTCGCGCTCTAAGTACGTCAGCGCATCTTCGACTATCCAGCGGATGGATTTATCCTCCAGCCCGGAGAGCTTCGCATTCTCCCGCGCCCACGTTACTGCGGTTTTCGACGCGTCGACATGGGTGACCTCGGCCCCCGCCGCAGCGGCCGCAAGCGTCGCCCCACCGGTGTAGCCAAAGAGATTTAACACACGCGGAGCAAAAGTCTCCACGGAGGAGTTGGGGTCGCCAGAAAAATTAACAGAATCTCTCCGGAGTGGAGTACTTTTGCGGAGCGTGGTTTGGATCCACTGCCAGTTTGGGAGCTGCTCGGGGAAAAGCCCTGTGTGCTTAAAGGAGGTCGGTTTAATAAGAAAAGTGAACCCTTCAAACGATATATGCCACTCTTCGGGCAAATCGTTGGCGTGCCACACCCCCTCCTTACCCCTACGCTCGTAACGGCCAGCGGCTTTTGCCCACTCCCCCTCCCCTAAGCGTTTCGGCCATAGGGCTTGCGGGTCGGGTCGGGCAAGCAACACCTCGCCATAGCGCTCGAGCTTCTCCTCCGCCCCCGAATCCACAAGCGCATACCCCTCCTGTGGTTTGGTGGTTAAGGTGATTCTATTCATGTCGGGCCGCCCAGAATCGAACTGGGTCATCTTGGTCCCAAACCAAGCGTACTACCGGTATACGACGGCCCGTGTCCTTTATGTCCTTTATCCCGTACCTCCTTACAGTATCACGTTTTCGAGCATTTCGACCCTAGCTTTATGGGTATCAAGATTAAGGTACACACACGCCACATCTATTTGCCAGGGTGTTTCACCCGAAACTTTATGATCCATAAGGTAGGTCTGGATGGCCCTATGGAGCCGTCGCATTTTAGCCGGATGGACGTTTTCCTCTGGTCTATAGCCTTGGCCCGGTTCACGTGTAACCGTCTTTACTTCGACAAAATATAGCTTTTTCGCCCCCGCCAGCTGGCGGGTTGCCACGATATCGATTTCGCCCCAGGGCTTTAAATAGTTGCGCCAAACGACAGAAAAACCTTTATTTATAAGGTATTTACAGGCAATATCCTCTCCTATATCACCCGTTTGTCTCTTAGCGGTCTTTGCCATTATTGTTTCTCATGTAACGTTTCACGTGGTACTTTTTTAGGCTTTTTTCCTAAAAAAGGCATGAAGGACAGGCTAAAAGTGTGTCTTTTATGCACATGTCCCCAACCTTATCCACAGAAATAGGGGATTAGCCTTAATTTTCAACGAATCTGCTGTCCACACCCTGGCCGTCCTTTAACTTCTATTGTTTTCTGTGCGGATACGGGGAATCGAACCCCGATCTCGTCCTTGGCAAGGACGCGTTCTACCACTAAACCATATCCGCCCTCTTTAATTTACCCTGGCTTCGCAGAACGATAACGACTATAGCACAAATTCCTGATAAGATTATAACGCGCCCGTAGCTCAACGGATAGAGTACTTGGCTTCGAACCAAGGGGTTGGGGGTTCGATT
>CAYIWV010000020.1:0-10021 GCA_964367315.1 uncultured Candidatus Saccharibacteria bacterium
TTTGTTACGCTTCCTGTTATCCTCGCGCTCGACGTGTGGGTACATGCGTACCTCCTCGACTATGGCGCGGCGGGCAAGGGCAAATATATCGACGCCTTCTTTAAAAATCTCAACTGGTCGGTTATCGAGTCTCGGTTCGATACGCTCTCCAAGCAATAAACGCGAGCGGCACATACGCTGCGACCGCCACAAACCAGGGGAAGGGCGCCACGAGCGCGGATGCAAACGGCAAACCGGCCGAAAATTCGGTAAGAGAGAGCACGACCCGCAGCAGGAGGTCGGTCGCGAGCGCCGGGATAAGCGCCAAGGCGGGGTGGAGCATCCCCGCAAGCCCCGTCGCAAACCCCAACAGCATAATAAGCGGCACCACAGGGAGCACGAGCGCGTTCATCGGCACCGATATAAATGAGAGCACGCCCGAGTAGTACAAAAGCGCCGGCAGTAAGAATATCTCGACCGCAAGCGCGGTCGCGACTATCGAGCGCAGGTTGTAGCGCTCCCATGCGGGGATAAAAGCCAAGCGCTTTTCGATGGCGGGCGCAAGCGCGATAAGCCCGAAGGTGGCCAAGACGCTCAGCACAAAGCCGCGGTCATAGAGCAAGACCAGCGGGTTCCACAGCGCCATGAGCGCCGCGGCAATGACGAGCGCGCGCAGCGCGGCCTCGGGGCGGCGGAGATACCGCGCCACAATGGCGATAAGCCCCATAACCACCGCGCGCACGGTGGCCGCGCCGCCGCCGGCAAGTATCGCAAAGAGTACGATCGCGACGGCGCCCGTCGCATACATCCACTTGCGCGGCAAAAATCCAAGCGCCCTAAAGATTCCTTCGGAGACGACTGCCATGTTCGAGCCGGAGAAAACGACAATATGTATAAGCCCCGCGACCACGAACATTGCAATCAGCTCTTGGCTAAAGCCGCCGCGCTCGCCAAGCAAAATTCCTTTAAGTAAAGAACCTTGCGGCTCGGGCAACACATTTTCGAGCGAGCGCTCGAAGGCCGCTTTAAGCGCATAGAGCGAGCCGCGGATGCTTGAGCCCCCGGGCGTAACCTCGCGCACCGTCGCATGTTGCATGACGGCCGAGACCCCGCGTACCCGCAGATAGCCCGGGTAGTCGAACACGCGGCCCGTTTCGGTAGTAAAACTCTGCGGCAGCTCGAGGAGACCGCGCACCGCGACCTTATCGCCATAGCGCACGCCGCTTTCGGGCGGGAGCGATGCGAGCACCCTGCCCTGCGCGCCCTGCGCGTTGATACTTGCAACGTCTATCGTTACGCGCACGGCGCTCTCGCGCCGGTCGGGCTCGGCCGCCACGGTGCCCTCGACTATCGCGCTCCTCCCGACGAAATCCGCAACCGTCTCGTGCGACTCCTGCCATTGCAGCAATAAAATCCGGAACACGAACAGTGTCGCCAAAAGCAGCGCCCACACCGCATAGTTAGTGGCCCGCCGCATCGATCGCCTCGTTAACAAGCTCATCGGCACGCGCATTTTGTTCGCGGCGCACATGCACGAACGTAATCGGCGGATATTCGGCGCGCAGTGGCGCGATGCGCTCGAACTGCTCTTTGATGCCGGAGTTTTTTACTTTATACACGCCCTGCAGCTGCCGCACGACAAGCTCACTGTCCATGCGTACTTCGACCTGCATGTCGCGGAGCGCCTCGCCGAACATTTCTTTTGCCTTAATGAGCGCGCGGTAGAGCGCCTCGTACTCGGCCTGGTTGTTGGTCGTCTCGCCGATATATTCCGATATAAAAGCCAGCTCCTTCCCGCCGCCATCTTGTATCGACACGCCCACGCCTGCAGGCCCCGGGTTGCCACGCGCACCACCATCGGTATACAGAATAATTTTTTTTTGCATGTCTATAGAATGTCTACTATACGGACCCGCGGCTGTCCGCGCCAGTCGGTCTCGACATGCCCGACAATATCCGCCGTTTCGCCCTCCAGCGTTTTTTTGGTAAACGACTCCGGATTAAAAAAGAAGGATATGCCCGCGACGCGCTCGTTGCCGCGCCCGAGCATGACCTCGAGGTGATTCTGCTGTTTGCCGAACATCCGCGCGCCGCTTACCGCAACGCGAGGAAACATAAATAAAGGCTTACTGTTGCCGACGCCGAAGGGCGCCAGTTTTTTTAGCTCGCGGTGCGCGCGCGGTACCTCACCAAGCGCCAACTCGCGGTCGACCAGCACCTCTTCTTTGATCAATTCCCTGCTCGCGACCGCTTCATACGCGGCGGAGAGGCGCGCCGGCAGCTCGTGGACCCGCGTCTCGCTTACAGAAAACCCGCCGGATGCCGTGTGCCCGCCGTAATCCTCAAAAATATCTTTGGCCGTAGCCATTAACTCGACCACGTTTATCCCTGCCGCGCCGCGCACCGAGCCGCGCACAAGTTCTCCGCCCTCGCGCCCCCACAAAAATACGGGCTTGCCATGCGCCTCGGCCACACTGTTGGCCACCAGACCCAAAATGCCCGGGCGCCAATGGGTCGAGCCCATGACGATGACCGGGCTCTCCACACTGCCCATCGCCAATCGTTTATTTACTTCTTTTACCGTAGAGGCAACCAGGCCTTTGCGCTCGTCGTTAAGGGCTTGCAGTTCGCGCGCAAGCTCGAGCGCCGTGTCTTTGTCTTGCGCGCCAAGCAAGCGCGCCGCGGTGCGCGGCGTACCCATGCGCGATGCCGCGTTTATCCGCGGCGCCACCATAAAGCCGATATCGTCTTCCGTGAGCAGTTCGGGCTTGATGCGCAGGAGCGTAAAGAGCGCGGCGAGTCCCGGCCGGCGCCGAGAAATTTGAGGAGAGCGCATCACAAGCAAGCCAAAGCGCGCGAGCATGCGGTTCTCCCCCACCAAGGGCACCATGTCGCTTAACGTGCCGAGCGCCGCCAAGTCGACCAGCCATTTTTCCTGTCCATCGTTTAAAAATTTGCCTTTTTGCTGGATAGCTTGCGCGAGCTTCCACGCGACGCCCGCACCGCAGAGCCCGTCGAACGGGTAATGGGAGTCCGGGCGTTTCGGGTTAATGACCGCATACGCCGGAGGCAGCAGGAGCCCTGCGCTCGCGTCCTCGCCAGAGGGGGAGCGCGAGGCTCCTTCTGCCGGAAGCACCAGGTGGTGGTCGGTGACGATAACGTCGATGCCCTTGCTGTTTGCAAAAGTAATAGGCTCGACATCGGTAGTGCCGAGGTCGACGGTAATGACAAGCGTGACGCCCTGCGCCGCAAGCTCGGCAAGACCGTCGTTGTTTAAGCCGTACCCTTCGGCATGGCGGTCGGGTATGTAATGCGCGGCGGTAACCCCGATCGAGCGGAAAAAATCGATTAACAGCACGCCGCCGGGGATGCCGTCGCAGTCATAATCGCTCCACACGGCGATTTTTTCGCCGCTGTTTTTTGCGGCGATGATGCGCTCGACCGCCTTACCCATGTCGGGGAGCAAAAAGGGGTCGTGCGAGTCGCGCTCGAAATCGGGAGTTAAAAAGGCGTCATGCTCGCTTTCGCCCACCCCGCGAGCGAGCATCAAGTGCGGGAGCAACTCCTCGTGTAGCCGCTCGCGTACCCGGTAGGACTTCATTTGCTATAGTATAAGCGAAGCATGGAAAACTGCATTTTTTGCAAGATAGCGGCAGGCGAGATACCCGCGCACACGGTGTATGAGGACGGCGATTTTCTTGCGTTTGTAGACATACATCCGCAATCGCCGGGCCACGTGCAGGTCATCCCCAAGCGGCATTACCGATGGGTATGGGATGTGCCGAATGCAGGCGCGTATTTTGAAGTAGTTAAAAAAATAGCGCTCGCGCAGCAAAAGGCGTTTAACACCGACTGGGTGCTGTCAAGAATTGTCGGCGAGGATGTCCCCCATGCGCATGTGTGGGTGTTCCCCAACAATGCCGTTGCCGGCGATAAGGAAGACTTTGCCGGCAATGCCGAAAAAATACGATCGGCGCTTTAGAGGAGTTTGCCGAGGACGGGGACCCGCCCCAACGCGCTGCGACGGATGATATCACCGAGCCCAAAGCGCCATGCGGCGGGGAGCGATGCAACCAGGATAAACGCCGCACCGTAGATGACGTGCTCCTCGACGATAAACCCGTGCGGCAGCACGAACGGGTACGCGACGTGTGGGAAGTAATAGAGGACCATGAGCACCGCTCCCGCCCATGCGGCCGGCCGTATCGAGACGCCGAGCATAAGCGCGACGCCAACCAGCGTAATCCCCCATGCGTTGAGCGGATCCACCCACCAGCTCTGCGCCGGCTGCGCAAACCATGCATAAAACTCGGGGAAGGTCTTGGCCGCCGCCAAGAAGCCGCTTGCCGTCCAGCCCGGCTCGATTACTTTTTCAATCCCGGCAAAAAACATAAACCACCCGAGAAAAAAACGGAGCGCAGACGCAGACACAGTGGTGAGATTCATAGAAATATAAAAATAAGACTATGCTCTGAGTGTAGCATCGCTGCAAGGCGGCCGCGGCGGTTATGCACCGCGCAAAACATCGAGCCCCGGCAAGGTGCCCGCCACCAAATACTCGAGCATCGCCCCGCCCCCCGTGGAGAGAAACACATTTTCTGTATTGAAGGAGAACTTCTTGAGCGCGGCGACGGTGTCGCCGCCGCCGACTATCGCGCGTACGCCGCTTTTGCAGAGCGCCTCGGCGAGCACGTCGGTGCCGTCGGTATAGCCCTCCTCGTAGACGCCCATGGGGCCGTTCCACAGCACGAAAGGCGCCGCCGCGATTTTTTTGCGCCACGATTCGGCGGTCACGGGGCCGATATCGATAATGCGCTCGTGCGCGCGGATATCCGCGACTATCGCCTCGCGCTCGGCGCCCGGGGCCGAGGTGACGACCGCATCGACGGGCGCATAGAGGCGCTCGTCGCTTGCGACCTCGACCGGCACGGGCTCTTGGGAGACGAGCGAGGTGCCGAACGGCATGCCGCGCGCCTTAATGACGTCGTTGCCGAGCGCGCCGCCAAGCAGAAGCTCGCCGTAGACCGCGAGCAATTTTTGTATGAGCGGCAATTTTGTCTCAAACTTCGCCCCGCCGATGATGGCCAACGAGTGCGGCGGCGGAGTCAGCGCCGCGGCAAGCGCGTCCACCTCGCGCAGGAGTAAAAGCCCCGCATAGCTCGGGAGGAGTTTTGGCACGCCGACTATCGAGGCATGCGCGCGGTGCGACACCGCGAACGCGTCGTTGATATATATATCGCCCATGCGTGCGAGCTTCTGCGCGAAGGCGGGGTCGTTTGCCTCTTCGCCCGGGTCGAGGCGCAGGTTCTCGTACAGCTCGACGATGCCCATGTCGGTGAGCGTGGCAAGCGCGGCGCGTACGGGGGCAAGGTCGGCGCCTCCCTCGGTATCCTTGGGGCGGCCGAGGTGTGTGAGGATGAGTATTTTTGCCGCGCCCTTCTCGCGCAAAAGATCGATCGTCGGCAGCACGGCGGTGATGCGCGAGTCGTCGACGACGGCGCCGTCTTTAATCGGCACGTTAAAATCGACGCGTAGGAGTACGCGCATGCCGGCGACCTGCGCATCTCTTACTGACCTCATTTTTTGCATGCTTTCAAAATCTCGATAAACGAATCGACCGTCGCGCTCGCATGCCCGACCAAAAATCCGTTGACGCCGCTCGCAAGGAGGACTCTCGCGTTCTCCCCTTCGACTGAGCCGCCGTAGAGTATCGGCACCTTGTGCGCCGCGGTGCGGCCCACGATCTCGGTAAGGGTCTTGCGCAGGAAAATCACCATCTCCTCGACGTTCTCGGGGGTCATGGCGTCAGCCGCGCTCTTGCCTATCGCCCAGACCGGCTCGTATGCAATGACGATTTTGTCTATAAACGGATGTACGCCGACGAGCGCCGTGCGCAACTGCGCCTCGATATGCACAAAATGCCATCCATCGTCGCGACGCTCTTCCTCGCCCACGCAGAGCACCGCTACAAGCCCGCTTTGCAGGGCCGCCATGAGCTGCGCATGCACGACCTCGTCGCCCTCGCCCATGGCACGGCGCTCGGAGTGCCCGACGAGACTAAAGCCGGCCCCGGCGCTTTTGAGCATCGCGGCGGATACCTCGCCGGTGTGCGCCCCGCCCTCGTGCGCGGAGACGGATTGCCCGCCCACTTTTATCCTTGAGCCCTTGCAGGCGCCCGCGACCGCGGGCAGGAGCGTAAAGGAGGGGGCGAGCCATGCCTCGGCGGCGGGAGCGGCTTTAATGCGGCGCTTGAGGGTTGCCACATAGCGCTTGGCCTCCTCGGGAGACTGCAGGTACATCTTCCAGTTCGCTATCACGCGTTTTTTCATCCCTTACATACTACGCCCAAAACAAAAAAACGCCCAAGGGCTGTACGAGACGCCCCGATCCACCAGCTGGCGGGTCGAGGTGTAGAGGTCTCATACAGTCCTTACGCGTCTTTTTCATCTTTTGTTGCGGTCCCTTGTTCGGGCTCTCTTTTTTAAATTTAGTTTAGAGCCCGAGCGGGGAACCACACCCTTTCAAACACTCGATCGAAATCAAGAGCTTGAAAGAGAGGCCGAAAGTCGTTCGGCCAAACGGCAGGTTCTAGGTCCTCTAACCAATGGGTTATGTGAACCACAAGACAGCCTTGGCTGTCCCAATAACGAAAAGAACAACTACGACGATCGTTATCTTGAAGTTTATGCCATTACTTAGAAACACGAGGACCTTGTCCATAAGTTATCTCCTGCATTTCGCGCGCCCGATCCCCAATGGATCCGGCGCCGAAGTCAGGGCACGATGCGTGGGGTTGCCACGCATCGCGCCGAGTCGAATTCAGGCGGTGGCTTGTGCCGCGCGGAGCGCGACCAGCCTGTTTGTCTGCTCGATCGCTGTGAGGCGACCGGGGAAGTTGGCCGGCGCGGGGGCCAGCTTTGTCAGTAGTGCAGAGACCGGAGCGGCGTACCGCACCGGCTCCCGTTTCGGCATCGGCGCCGACTTCGCCACCTTCGCTCGTTTCAGACAAAGGGTGGCGTACATGAGCCCACCTTTTACGAACCGGACGCGGAGGCTGCGCTCGGGCGGGAGGATGACGCTCATCCTCCAAAGATTGTTGACGTGGCAAAAGCGGCCCCCGCGCCGCAGAACGACAGCGTGTGGCACAAACTTGATACCAAACTTTCCGGTGATCATGACGTTTCCCTTCCTCGACGACCGCACGAGTGATTCGTGCGGCTGATAGAGGAAGCGCGCGCGGAAACACCGCGCGCGCCCCCAAATTTACAAATTAGTGCCCCCCCCGCCACAACATAGCCCCGCGTTACCGGGCAATCGAAAGAGCGGTCTGATCGATGTGCTCGAATACTTCGAGCCCGACGACGAGGTCTGCCTTGCCGCACGTCTTGTGCGTGTTGACGGTAAAGTCCACCGTCACCGTCGCAAGCCCGGGATGCCCTGCAAACTCGAAAAAAGTGTCGATTGAGTGCATGAGGTCGAGCGTCGAGCCGATGGCGACAAAGCCAACAACTCTCCGGCCGAGCAGCACGCTCATCTTTTCTTCGAGCTGCCGGATTATCTCCGACTTCTTGCCCTGGTTCTTGCGAACAAGGTCCAGCGCCTTGTGGTAGGACACATACGTGCCCTCGACATGGCGCTGAGTACAGTTACCGATCTTCGCCTCGAAGAGGCGGCCGGTCATTCCATCTTGGTAGCGCATAGCCACCTCCTCTGCGAAAGGGTCGCGTGATTGCGATCCCTCGTACCGTACCGTCCGCCTAGGGCGGACAGTCCGGCGACGAGGAATAACAGTGCAGTCGCGGCAAAATGCCGCAGTTGTTCTGCGTTCTTCCTACTATCGCTATGCGGCTTGCCGTTAGGCTCGCGTTGTCAGAGAAAGATGAATGAAAAAAACGGTCAGGAAAATGCTTCTCGAGGAGAAATACTTTTCTAACCGTTCATGCTCCCCCTCTAAAGAAGCCGCCCTCGCACCTATTTCCTAACTCCCATTCTCTGCATCAATTATACACCCATGCTTGACATTTGTCAAGGTCTGTAATGTAAATATGCTAAAATACGGCTTAAAATAAGGGCTTTTATCCGAGACTCTCCACAAGCCCCAATGCCTCCTCTATGCTGGTGAGCCCCTCAGCCGCTTTAAAAAGAGCATCCTCGGCCAAGGTAAGCCCTACCACCTCACCTTGGTCCGCGACCTCATAAATACCCACGCGTCCGCGGTAGCCCCCCTCGCAATCCCCACACGGTACCGGGTGGGCGAACACCACATCCTTCCATGAAGCTCCTTGGGGGATTACGCCCTCCTCTTTAAGCGCGTTGAATATCGGGGCAAAGGATGTGTAGCGCTCGAACACCTCCCCCTCCGCGCGCGAAAGTTTTTTAGTGTTGTGGAACTGCTTGGCGCACAGGCGCGCCACGACCGCGCACGCGACCGACACGTCGGGCGACAGCTCTTGCGCAATATCGTCCGCAGCACTGGCGAGCACAAAAATGCCGCGCTTCGCCGCGCTCGCCAAAAGTCTTGCCGACTCCCGGTCCGGGACATCGTCCATCACCACCATGTCGGGGTCGGCCTTGAGCGCGGCGCGCAAGCTCGGCGCATCGGTCGGCGCCGCGGTGGCAAGGTGTACGCCGTCAACCACACCCTGCAAAGAGTCGAGCAACGTGCTTTTGCCGACGCCTGTCACCAGCACCAAGCCGCTGCGGCGCGAAAGCGCGCGGTGCAGGCGGTCGAGCGCCTCGCCATGGAGCCCCAAACTCTCCGGCGAGCGGGCATGGGTCCCTTCGCGCACGGCGTGGATAACTATTTTTTTGCCGTGGACGCTCGGCGCCACATGTACGCGCACGCGCGCCGCATCGGCAAACCCAAGCTCGACAGTGCCGCTGCCGCTCGAGGGCACCGCGTTGGCGAGCGACGCATGCGCTTCTTTCGGGAGTACGAGAGCCTCATAGAGCACGCCGCCTATGCGGTAGCGCACGCGCAACTGCTCGGGGCCGGGGTCGAGGTGTATCGTGGAGGCCCCGGATGCGAGCGCGTGCGATATAAGCCCGCGCAAGAGCCGCACCGGGTGCCGCACTTCGGCAAGCAGCGGAGCAAATTTTTCTTTCAGCAGCTGCTGGTAGCGCAATAGGCCGTTTTTTATCGTTGCCTCGGTCGTGAGCCGCGGCAGCATCCGCGGCAGATGCGACTTGAGCGGCTCGAGTGCCGCTAAACTCTCAAGGTCGAGTAGGGCAACCTCGACCGCACCGTCGCGGGTGCGGTACGCAAGGATATTGTGTGCGCGAGAAAGCGGCTCGGGGATAAGCGCAAGCGCCTCCGGGTCGACGTCGTGCCGCTCGAGTGTGACAAACGGCACGCCAAGCTCGTGCGCGAGCGCATGGCGGCGCTCGTCGTCGCTTTGCGCATCATAGTTGAGCCACGCCGATTGCATACGTTCATTATATAACGGCAAACACGACAGCTTGACAGCATAACAGTGCGGCGGTATCTTAAGAGTATCTGGAAACTGCCCCGAGGGGGCGGTTATTTTTTTACCGGATTTATACGACTAATACGCAACCACCATGATGGATTTAAAGGTAATGAACTCCGTGCTCTCCGAGCTCGAGGAGGAAAAAGGAATCCCCAAAGAAAAAGTTATCGAGGCTATCGAGGCCGCGCTGGCAACCGCCTATAAGAAGGAGTACGCCAAAAAAGGCCAGCTCATCCGCGCGCGGCTTGACCTTGGCTCGGGCAAAACCGAGTTCGAGCAGGTAAAGACCATCGTGGACGAGTCGACGGTGCGCTTTGTCGAAGAGGGCGAGGAGGCGGCCCCCGCGCTCGACCAAGAGGGCAACCCGGTCGAGCCCCTGCCTATCTACAACCCCGAGCAGCACATCTTGCTTGCCGACGCCAAGTTCATTAAGCGCGACGCGACGGTCGGCGACGAGCTCGTCTTCCCGCTCGAGGCAAAGGACGACTACGGCCGCATCGCCGCGCAGACCGCCAAGCAAGTCATCATCCAAAAAATCCGCGAAGCGGAAAAGGTGTCCGTCGTGGCCGAGT
>CAYIWV010000021.1:0-8711 GCA_964367315.1 uncultured Candidatus Saccharibacteria bacterium
CATCCCATTTGAGCGCTTTTTAAACCCTGAACGCCCCTCGGCGCCGGATATCGACATGGACTTTGCCGACAACCGGCGCGACGAGGTTATCGAGTATATCCGCCAGAAGTATGGCGAGGCGCAAGTGGCACAGATAGGCACCTTTGGCACTATGTTGGCGCGCGGCGTCGTGCGGGACGTGGCGCGAGCACTGGGTTATCCGTACGGCCTTGGCGACCGCATCGCCAAAGAGATTCCCTTCGGCTCGCAGGGCTTCCCCATGACGCTCGCGCGCGCGCTTACCGAAAACCCCGAGCTTTCAAAAATGTACAAGGCCGAGCGCGATGTGCGCGAGATTATCGACCTGGGGCAAAAAATAGAGGGTTGCGCGCGGCACGTGGGCGTGCATGCCGCCGGCGTCGTGATCGCGCCCTCGCCCTTAACCGACTACTCACCTATACAGCTTGATCCAAAAGGCGGCAAGGTCATTACCCAGTACGACATGTACTCAATCGAGGATGCGGGGCTCTTAAAGTTCGACTTCCTCGGCATCCGCAACCTGGCGATTTTGGCCGCGGCGGTCAAGCTCGTGCAAAAAATCCGCGGCATCACCATCGACATCGAGAACGTCGATGTCGCCGACAAAAAGACGTTCGAGATGCTCGCGCGCGGCGAGACCGAAGGGACCTTCCAGTTAAACGGCGCCGGCATGACGCGCTACTTAAAGGAGCTCAAGCCCTCCTCAATCCACGACATTAATGCGATGGTAGCGCTGTTTCGCCCCGGGCCGATGGAAAACATCCCTGCCTACATCGAGCGCAAGCACAACCCCGCGCTTGTGCACTACCTCGACCCGAGGATGGCGGAGTATTTGGAATTTAGCCGCGGCGTCATCGTCTACCAGGACGACGTGCTCTTAACCGCCATCACGCTCGGCGGGTATTCGTGGCTCGAGGCGGACATGCTCCGCAAGGCGATGGGCAAGAAAATCCCCGCAGTGATGGAGGCCGAGCGCGAGAAGCTCATCAACGGTTTTATCGAGAACGGCAAAATTTCCAAACAAATGGCCGAGCGGCTCTGGAAATTAATCGAGCCCTTCGCCGCCTACGGTTTTAACAAGGCGCACGCGGCGAGCTACGGCCGCGTGGCCTACCAAACCGCGTACATGAAGGCCAATTACCCCGTCGAGTACATGGCGGCGGTGCTCACCGCCGAAGCGGGCGATGTCGACACGGTCTCCGTGATGGTCAACGAGTGCAAGCGTATGGGGATCAGTATTTTGCCGCCGGACGTGAACGAAAGTTTTGGGGATTTTACCGTTGTAAGCACGGAAGTATTTACCGCCTCGTCCCCCTCTAATCGAGGACGCGACTCGTCAGTAAATACTTCCGCGGCGACAGGCGCTTCTGGTTTTATCCGCTTTGGACTCTACTCGATTAAAAATTTTGGCCGCGGCGTGGCGGACGAGGTTATCGCCGAGCGGAAAGCCGGCGGCAGGTTCAAATCACTCTCCGATTTTTTGAAGCGCATTAAAACCCAGGCGCTCAACAAAAAAGGGCTCGAGTCGTTGATTATGTGCGGGGCGCTCGACTCCGTGGGCGAGCGCGGCGCCATGCTCGCGCATATCGAGACCCTGCTTAAGTACCATCGCGATGCGGCGGAGGATAGCGGCCACGACTCGCTCTTTGCCGGGATGAGCGAGACCGAAGAGCTTACCCTGCCGCCTGCGGCCCCCGCCCCACTTAAGGAGCGACTCACCTGGGAGAAAGAGCTGCTCGGCCTCTATGTGTCGGGACACCCCTTGGACCCGTATAAAGAGAGGCTCGCCGCTGCGCGCAAAAAAGGCGTCGCGGCATCCATTAAAGACTTACGCGAGCACGCGCTCCCCGGGGTCACCACTATTGCTGCCGGGATGATCAGCGACGTGCGCACCATTTTGACCAAGGGCGGCGACCAGATGGCGTTTATCAAGCTCGCGGACGAGGGCGACACCATAGAGGCCGTCATCTTCCCCAAGAGTTTTGCCGAGTATCGCGATATTTTAAAGCCCGAGACCTGTATCGCGCTTAAGGGGCGTTTGAGCAACCGCAACGGCGAGCTGTCCCTCGTTGCAGAAGCGCTCAAAGCATTATAAACAACCATTGACTTGACTTTTTGGGTGTTTGGGAGTATAATAGCGTAAGGTTCATGTAAGGGCGGGAGGTTTTATGTGCCTTAATCGACCGAAGCCGCAAGCGACGGCACTAGTATCCGATGTCCAGCGGGAGGAGCTTCTCGGCACCGACCCCGTCGACCTCGGCACACCGGGCGAAGAATATTTCCGCAGTCATATCCAGACTGCGGCGCAAAAACGCGTCGAGGCGCTGTTCCAGAAGCCGCGCCACTGACCTGGTGTGCGGCAAGTTTTAGGGCGGCCCACATCTCGGGCCGCCTTTGCTTTTTATATAAATGGTGTTTTGATACAGGGAGACGCAACCCGCACCTGGGAGGGCTCTATGGACGCAGACAAGATACGGCGCAATCTCCAGACCATACGCGCCTTCGCCGAGCAGGCGCAGAACAACGAAAGGAAAAAGAAGTTTAAGGAGTACCGGGACAACCTCCAGGGCTTGGCCGGTACGGTAAGCCAGCTGACGGAGTACTGGTTTGCGCATGGGCTTATAAGCGACACCGCGGTCGATGCGTTCCTTGCCGCCGCCTTCGGCGGCGTAACGCCTCTCGAACTCTATGTGCGGTCCATCGATGCAACCTGCGTGCTGGCGCTCGTGGCGGACCACTGCGCCTTTGCCCGGCTCGGCGCCGTGCAAGAGCGCGCATCGTATCTCGTGCTCACTATTTACAATGCCGCAAGCGGCGCGCTCAGGGGCCAGCTCCCGGCCCCCCACTTGCAGAGGCCGCAACTACCTCTCCACAAGGGCGGGGTGCGGCTCGTCTGGAGCTCGGACCGCAATATCGCCTGACGCCCCACTAAACGTCCCCGACCCTACACCCCGGCATCTGCGCCGGGGTGGCTCTTTTTAAAATTGCCGCACTGGAGTACTATATGAAGAAATTATGGAGGAGCGGGATCATAAGAAGCTCGGGCCCGAACTAGGGCTATTTTATATAGACCAGACGGTCGGCAAAGGGCTGCCGATGTTCCTCCCCAAGGGCGCCATTATTAAGCGCGAGCTGGAGAATTTCGTTATAGAAGAGGAGACCAAACGCGGCTACCAGCATGTGCATACCCCGGATTTGGCGCGGCTTGCGCTGTATGAAAAATCGGGCCACTATCCGCACTACAAAGACTCGATGTTCGCGCCGATAGAGATAGACGACGAAAAGTTCATGCTCCGGCCCATGACCTGCCCACACCACTTCCAGCTCTACTTGCACCGGCCGCGCAGCTACCGCGAGTTGCCCCTGCGTATCGCCGAGCTGGCGCAGCTCTACCGGTACGAGCAGTCCGGCGAGCTTATGGGGTTGCAGCGCGTGCGCACGTTTTGTCTGGCCGATGCGCATATTATTTGCGCCAGCGAAGAGCAGGCGGTCGAAGAGATAGGCAAGGCGCTCGACCTCATTGTCTCCATGGCTGGGGTGTTTGGGCTCACGATGGGAGAGGACTACCGGTTTCGCCTGTCGATGGGAGACCGCAACAATACCGAAAAGTATTACAAAAACGACGCCGCGTGGGAAAAGGCCGAGGACCTTCTGCGGCAGCACATGCAACAGCGCGGCGTCCCGTTTGAGGAGGCCAAAGACGAGGCCGCCTTTTACGGCCCAAAAATAGACGTGCAGATGAAGAACGTCAACGGCAAGGAGGACACCGCCTTTACCGTGCAGTACGACTTTTGCATGCCGGACCGTTTCGACCTCAGCTACATTGGCGAGGACGGCAAGCCGCATCGCGCTTTTGTGGTGCACCGCTCGTCCATCGGCGCTATCGAGCGCAGTATGGCCTTTTTGATAGAAAAGTACGCAGGCGCTTTTCCCACGTGGCTCTCGCCCGTCCAGGCGCGCGTGTTGCCCATCGGCGAGGCGCACGCACAATTCGCGCAGAGCGTGCTCGAGCAACTAAAAGCCGCGGGGGTGCGCGCCGACATAGACGAGTCCGGCGAGTCGCTCGGCAAAAAGATACGCAACGCCAAGCACGAAAAAATCCCCTATATGCTGGTCGTTGGCGATGCTGAGGTGGCCGCCGGCAGGGCGACCTTGGAGAGCCGCGACAAAGGCAAGGTCGGCACCGTCGCGATATCTGAAATCATCTCGCAACTTGTGGGCGAAATAAAAACGAGGAGCTAGCTTCGCAAAAAGTTTCTACAAAAAAGTCCTCGAGACCCTCTCTGCGGGGGTACCCCCAGACTATTTTCGTATAAACTTTTTACTCTGCGAGCAACGCAAAACCCGCCCTAAAAAATGGGCGGGTTTTGCTGCAATGTTTTAGAGCTCTCCCTTGGCAGTTACCGTAGGGTCCGCTTCGCTTAACGGTACTTGTTAAGCTGAGAAGCAATGAAGGGGTCGACGCCGTCCGAGGTAGAGACCGTGTCGTTAGTCTCGACCGACGCTTTCGGAGCGTGAGTGTGAGACGCGCGTGCCGGGGCAGCCGGGAAGAGGGAGGCGCTCAGACCGGAGACGATCTTATTTTGCACCTTCTTCACCGCGATAAGGTAGGCCGCAATGGCGCACCACAGTACGAGGAACCCCCAGTAGAGCGCGGTGCCGACGGGGCCGAGCTCGAGGCCCGTGTACGGGACCGCCGAGAGCGAGACGTACGGGGTCTGGCCGTACTGCTGGTAGAAGCAGTTGCCGCCCTGCGCGTAGTACCCTGCCGGGGCATACGACTGATAACCCGGGAGGTTACGGCAGTAGTCGTAATTGTAGTTGTAGTCGTACGAGTAATCGTAGTGACGAACGTAGTCGCGATCGCGATCGTTGGACGCATAGCGATTGAAACTGTCGTTGATGTTCGTATTGATGTTCGTGTTCTCAATCACGCTCGAGTTACAGCTGTTGTTGACACAGGTGTTCGACGGAGTCGTGTAGGACGGATAGCTGTACGACGGATAGTACGAGTACGAACTCGTCCTGTAGCTCGGGTAGCTGTAGCCAGAACCGGAGCTGTAGCCGGAGCCGGAACCGCAGCCATAGCTGCAGCCGGAACCGTAGCCAGAGTCATAACCAGAGTCGTAGTCAGAGTCGTAGTCCGAATCATAGTCAGAGTCGCAGCCATAGTCGCAGGAGCCGCTGTCGCCGAAACCGGAGCTCGACCAGTCGCCGCCGGTAAAGTCGCCGCAACCATAGTCACAGCCGCCGCTGTCGCCAAAGCCGGAGCTCGACCAGTCGCCGCCGGTAAAGTCGCCGCCCCA
Source organism: uncultured Candidatus Saccharibacteria bacterium (assembly GCA_964367315.1). GTDB lineage: Bacteria > Patescibacteriota > Minisyncoccia > Phycocordibacterales > SBAW01 > GWA1-54-10. The sequence goes on from CAYIWV010000021.1 coordinate 5,325, forward strand.
ATCGCCGCCGAGAGACCCCGCATCGCCGAAGTCATCGAACTGCGCATTCGCCGTGTTGGCGGTAAGCACCGCCGCCGAAAGGGCAACAGCAAAAACACCAAGCGCGGCCGCAAGGCTGATGTATTTAAGACCGTGAGTAATGCTGTTCATAAACGGTTGTATAAAACTAATAATAACTGCCAAGGGGTTATTGCTCCCCTTTCCGAATCTCGGTCCGCCGGCTGGCGGATCGATGCTCGGAAAGGGGTCGGAGCGCTCTTGAAGAAAGAGGGCTCCGACCGAACGAAAGCGAGGCGTCAGTACACCACGTGCGGCCGCACCAAATGCGGCGGGCGAGCGTGGTGCGGATGCACGACGACCGGCCCGCGTTGATGGTGTTGCCAGCCCCCGTTAAAGGGCCGATGCATCTGCCGGTGCCGCAGGTACCGAGGCGGCTGGATGATAACCATGCGGCTATGCATCTGCCGCCTCACCTGCAACCGCCGCTCAATGAGCGACCTCTGCGGCTGCATGCGGTGCGAGCCCCGAGCCAGATTCTGGCGTTGCGTCCCCGCATAGCCCCGCTGCCAATCGCTGCTCCCGTTGTAGCGGAAGTTCATCGGTTTGCCGGGGTTGACCACGTCGCCTTTGGCGAGGTTCGACCGCGCGATCTGCATCCAGTTGTTCTGGATGAGCCGCGAGTTCGAATTGTCTCGCGAGGTGTCGCCGATGCAGATCTCGACGATGTCCGCATAGAAGAAGGCACGCGGCACACACAGACGCGTGCCGCCGGCCGCCAGACGAACCGGGGTTTGCACCCAGCCGTTCGGGACCTTACCGCCGACCGCCGTGACGCGAAAGACCGCCTCACGATTCCAATTGTGCATGCGGACCTCGACATACGCGCAGTCGTCCTGGACGATGCGCGTTTGCGGCACCGGGGCCGACAGGTCGGCGGCAACCGCAGAGGTCGCAAGAAACGCCGCGCCTGCGGCGAATACGAGACTCTTCATGGACTCCTCCTGTGCGTACTGTTTTCGCTGTATCCAGTATGTACCATACCGGGCATTTTGTCAAGGGCCTGAGCCCCCGTATATCCGCCTGCGTTGTACCTAATTTACCGCGCACATGCAAGGTCTTTTGAGCCCTGCTCTTGCACCGCCAAGAAGAAAAAAGCGTCTCCTCCCTCACAATGCCCAAGCCGGAGTGAGCCCCTAATGAAGCGTGACCGAATCGAACCGCGCAGAGACGACATAGCGCGCCGTTTTTGCCGCAAAAGTATTGCAGGTTACCAACGAGAGGTACTGCCCGTTTGAACGCAGCGCTACCGTGTCTTCGTCCGCGTTGGCAAGCCGTACACCCTCGACCGTATAGCGGTATTCGCGGCCGGCCGAGTAGACGCTCACCATATCGCCCTCTTTGAGCTTTTGGATGTTGTTAAAGGCCTTGTAGTTTTGGTTGCGGACTATCGGTAAGTACGACGAGTGGCCAAGCAGCAGCACGGTCCCGTCGACGCCCAAAAGACCCGACGTCGGGTAGCGCACCGCACCCTTAAGCAAATCAGCATCGAGCGCGGCGATTTCGGCCGACTCGGTGTTGAGCACGGTGACGTCCATGCCGATGCTTTTCGCCACGATACGGTTGGGCAGTTCTCCCCCCTGCGGCAGCGGCGCATCGCTGTACACGGTAAACGCGCGGGTTTCAGCTTGTTCTTGGGGCGCATTGCCGCCCACAGGCTCGGGCAGTGCGTCCACCGCAGCCAAAAAGACGACCGAGAGCGCGAAGAGCACCAAAAATGTTGCGACAAACCCGAGGAATTTCATGGTTGTAGTAGTATCGTACGGTACATCAAAACACGTTTTCTCATATTTGACAAGTTTTCGGAGTAGTGGTACCTTTCCGGCATGCGTCATTTTAAAGACAACGTCCTCCGGGTCGTCGCGGTGCTTGGCCTTATTGCCGTGCTTTTGCTCGGCGCCTGGGGCATTATCCAGCTTGCATTCTGGCTCCCCTCCCTTTTGGGCGATGTGACCGGCACTATCGGCGGCATCTTTAAGCGCGAGCCCGCCAAAGAGACCGTTACCCTGTCGCTCCCGGCGCAGACCACCTCGGGCAGCGCCTTTACGGTTACCTTCCTCAGCCGCAACGCGGCCGGCGAGCGCACCTACGGCTTTGCGTATCAGTGCCGCGAGGGCGTCTCGTTCGCGATTGCCTTGCCTGGCAAAAATACCGAGAAGGTGGTCTGCAACACGCCGTTTATACTCGAGGGCGCGACCACCTCGGTGCGCGTGACCCCGACCCTGACCGGCAAAGAGGCTGTACAGGTCGGCATCTCCATAGCCGCGACCGACCGCGCCGGCACGGTCGCCGCGACCTCGACCGGCGGCACGACCGTCTCTCCAACCAAAGCAACCGAGAGCAAGCCTGCCGCTAAACCAACCACGACCGCGAGCCCGTCCTCGACCTACTACCCGAGCGGCCGCACCGCGAATCTTTATGGATATGCCGACCTTATGGTCGCAATCAACTCGGCGTATGCCTCGGGCGGCCGCGGGACGGTGCAGTTTACCGTGACCAACATCGGTACCAACATAGCATCCCAAAACTGGTTCTTTATCGCCAACTTGCCGATACGCGGCGGCTACACGTACACCTCACCCGCCCAGCAGGCGCTCTACCCCGGCGATCGTATCGTCTTTACCATGGGCTATGACAATTTCGGAGGCAGCCAGTATTGCCCGCCGAGCTCGTGGGGCGAGTATGCCCCCTGCTCGGTCGGGGGCTATGACTACAGGTATGACAGGCGCAGCGCCGAGAGCGTGACCATCCATGTGGACCCGTACAACATAGTCCCCGAAATAAACGAGTACAACAACACCTCGTCCGCCTCTTACTACGGGTACTAACTCATCACACAGTCAAAAAATAAAAAGTTCCTTGCTCTGGAGAGATACACGAGAAACTCCGCCGCAAGGGACTTTTTATTTTGGTTATATGTCTAAATTCGCCAGCTTTGCGTTCGATTGGATGAAGGATTTGCGGCTCGAGACGTCCTCGCCCATCAAAATGTCGAACACGCGGTCGGCGTCTTGGGCATCGTCGATTGTCACCTGCTTCAGGACGCGGTTTTCCGGGTTCATGGTCGTCTCCCACAGCTCTTCCGGGTTCATCTCGCCAAGACCTTTATAGCGCTGGATATGCACTTTAGATGACTTCTTTTTTGAGGATGCGGAAAGCTCCTCCTCCGTCTCGTTGCTTGTTCCTTCCGCCTCCGCAGATGCTTCCGGTTCGCTACTCTCATCCTCCACCGGCGCGTCGCCCACGAGCTTTTGTTTTTCGGCGTCGCTATAGGCATACTGCACGTCCTTGCCTTTTTTTATTTTATAGAGCGGCGGCTGGGCGATGTAG
>CAYIWV010000021.1:8721-9087 GCA_964367315.1 uncultured Candidatus Saccharibacteria bacterium
CCGGCTTAAAGTGCCGGTACAGGAGCGTCAAAAGGAGCGTGCGGATGTGTGCGCCGTCCACGTCGGCATCGGTCGCCAAGATTATTTTATGGTAGCGGAGCTTTTCGATATTAAACGTCTCGCCTATCGCGGTGCCTAAAGCGACGACGAGGTTCTTGATCTGCTCGGAGCCGAGCATTTTGTCGAGCCGTGCGCGCTCGACATTAAGTATCTTGCCGCGCAACGGGAGTATCGCCTGCGTGCGGCGGTCGCGGCCCATTTTTGCCGAGCCGCCTGCCGAGTCGCCCTCGACGACGAACAGTTCGGACTCGGAGGCATCCTTGCTTTGGCAGTCGGCGAGCTTGCCCAGATCGGAAGAGCGTCGTG
>CAYIWV010000022.1:0-9062 GCA_964367315.1 uncultured Candidatus Saccharibacteria bacterium
AGGCCGCGCCGTCGATTATATTTGTCGACGAGATAGATGCTGTCGGCCGCGTGCGTGGCACGGGGGTAGGCTGCGGCAACGACGAGCGCGAGCAGACCCTAAACCAAATTTTGGTCGAGATGGACGGCTTCGAGCCGAACGAAAAGGTCATCGTGATGGCGGCGACCAACCGCCCCGACGTGCTGGACCCGGCCTTGGTGCGCCCCGGCCGCTTTGACCGGCGCGTGGTTATCGAGCTGCCGGATAGGGGCGACCGGCTCGAAATCCTTAAAATCCATGCGCGCAAAAAACCGCTCGCCGAGGATGTAAACCTAGAGGTCATTGCCGAGCGTACACCGGGCTTTAGCGGGGCGGATTTGGCGAACCTGATGAACGAGGCGGCAATCTTGGCCGCGCGCGAGAGCCGCAAGACCGTCGGCCAGTTTGACCTCATTAGGAGTATCGAAAAAGTGATGCTCGGCCCCGAGCGCCGCAGCCATGTGCTTAATAAAAAAGAAAAAGAGATAACCGCCTACCACGAGGCGGGCCACGCCCTGGTCGCGTCGGTCCTGCCGCACAGCGACCCGGTGCACAAAATATCCATCATCAGCCGCGGCCGCGCGGCAGGGTACACGCTTAAGCTCCCGTTTGAGGATAGGCGCATGCAGAGCCGCAAGGAGTTTTTGGATGATATCGCGATGTCGCTCGGCGGCTATGTCGCCGAGCACGAGGTGTTTGGCGACATTACCACGGGGCCGAGCAACGACCTGCAGGTCTTAACCGCGCTTTCGCGCGACATGGTGACCAAGTACGGCATGTCGGAGAAGCTCGGCACCGTCGCGCTCGAGGGCGAGGGCGGCCGCGCGCTCTTTGGCGGCGGCATTAACGGTAAGGAATATTCCGAAAAAGTCTCTGCCGAGATTGATGCGGAGGTTAAAAAGATAATCGACGGCGCATACAAAAAAGCACTCGATATCATAACCGAGCACCGCAAAGCCTTGGACGCCATTGCGAAAGTGCTGGTAGAGAAAGAGACGCTCGAGCGCGAGGAATTCGAGCAGGTGCTTATCGCCCACGGCATTACCCCAAAGAAAAAGCAGGAGATTGTCGTGGAGCCGATGAAAGTGAATTTCTAATTCCATATAAAAAAGCAGAGCCCCCGGCACGGTGTGCCGGGGGTTTTCGTTTGGACAGATTAGGTCGCCTTTCGCCAATGCATGGTGTGGCCGCGTAGGAAACATGATGACCTCACTGGATGCCACTGGCCAGGGATGACTCCTTCTTTTTTACCCATCGAATAGTCGGGTACCACCCAGTCCTCCCGCATGTACTTGTACTGCTTGTCCGAAAGCATAATGCCGTAGAGCTTCGCCGCATTGCCCGAGAGCATAGGCGCGAGTAGATCTTTGCGCCCATGACTTATATAGAAGTCGATGAGCACCGACTTTGCTACCCGCGGCAGAAAGTTAAGCCCGCCGACCGCCACGCCCTTGTTATTGATCTTTACCCCCGAGGGTTGCGAGAAATCCTCGAGATGCATCGCATAGTCGGTGCCAATATGGAGCCAGTCGACTCCCCACAGTGCCGCCCTCCGGATGGCATCTTGCGAGTGTTTGTCCTTCGGCCGGGGCCAAAAGACGCAGTTGCACTGCAGCGCTGCGTGGCTGTCCTCGCCGGTGAAGATGTCGTCGTCGATGAGGATGAGATATTGCGGCGAGAGTTCGCCATGGATATTAAACCCACGGCCCCGCTGGGTCTCAATCCATTGGAGGGTTCGCCGGTCGGAGATATGCCGGATGACGAAGGTGCCTTCAGGGTTCATCTTGATAATCTTCGACACCTCGTTCTCGACGCACCAGAACTCGCGGTTCTTGATGGGGATGCGCTTGCCGTCATAATCGTCGCGGCACTCCGCATGCAGCGTGCATACGGTGTCGCCGAGCGAGCGGATGAGCTTCTCGGCTCCGGCGGCGCTCGAGATGCTGTTGCCATAATCGTTGGAGACGCCTTGCCAGAAGATCTTTACCCCATGGATAAGCCTCGCCTTGCGAGCGGCCCGGATGAACTCCGGGTCGGTAGTGTCGTTGACGAGCGGCGTCATGAGGACCTGGGTGCGTTGGCCGTAGGGGATACATGAGTGGATATCCGCATATCGCTCGCGCAGCGCCTCGAGCGAGGTGATGCCGGGAACGTTCGGGATGTCCACCGTCGCCTCGTGCTCGGTGGCGCACTCGGCTGCGACCATTGCCATTTGCCCCGTCTTCTTCAGGCGGAAATGCACATGGGGGTCGACCGTACCGGGGAGGGTGAGCACTTCAGGCATCGCGGCACGGGTCTGCGCCGAAATGTCGAACATCGTGTCAAGCTCCATGAGCAGCTCCTCTGGTTTGCTCTTTGAATTTGCTAGTCCGTTCGGGACTGTAGCAAAGAAAAAGCCCCGGCGCTACTGCGCGCCGGGGTCGCCCCTCATGCGAGGACCTTATCAGAGAGGTGCATGAGGATTTCGACGAAGAGGTGGTTGCCGAACTCGAGGTAGCCGGTCGTCGATTGAAACCCGATGCAGCCGAGCTCCAAGTAGAGCTCCGCATCGACGCCGGTTAAGATGCCACCGATACCGATGATGTCTGCCTCGGGCATGAGGCCGCGCATCGCTTTGGCTACGCGGAGGTTCTCGGTGAACACTTTCGAGCCTCCGAGGCCGCCTTGGTGCCGTACCTGGTCCTCCGCGGAGGACCGGAACGCCAGTGCGGGCTTGCCGTCGACCCGGGTCCCTTCCTGGTCGGCTTTGGCATTGCAGCAGACCAGCTGGCGGATGTCATAGGTGTTGAAGACGACGGCAAGTCGCGAGAGCAGGTGTTTGTCTCGCGTGGGCGAGAGTTTGAACGATATCCTGTCCATACTCTCCACGTATCGGCCAAGCACGCGGAACATCTCCTCCGCCGCACTGGGGTCGAGTGCCGGGATAGCCTTGCGCCTGCCCTCTTGGTACACATTGGGACAGCTGCCGTTTATCTCGACGCCATCGACGCCGGCCTCGAGACAGGCCTGTGCCATCTCGCCGCATTCCTCGGGAGAAAACGGCGAGATGCTCGCCCACAGTGTTTTGCCGGTGCCGTGCGCGATGTCGACCATCGCGGGCAGCCATTTTTTGTATACCTCCATGCCGGGGTTGGGGAGCCCAAGCGAGTTGAGCGACCACTGCTTCTGCGGATGGAAGTAATACACGTCCCCGGAGTTGCCATCGCGCGGCTTGGCCGTGATAGAGCCAACCGTGATGCGGCTCATCGGACCCCTGGACGCCTTCATAACCTGGTCGGGGAACTTGATTGTCCCCGCGCCGTTGCCGAAGGGCATCGTCTCGAGACTGACGTGCATGTCGCACTCCTTTGGTTGGAACTTGCCTGCGCGGCACTGTAGCACGGGGCCGCAAAAAGGAGAACCCGTCGCTGATAAGGCGACGGGGGAGGGGTTAGGCAGCGCTGAGGCTGCGTGAGGATGCTGTTGTCTTTGCGACATCCGCAACAAGCGGGAGCCGCAACTCGAGTGAGTGGCGGATAACTACTGCCTCGTCGCTGTGAGTGGTGTGGCCCGCCAGGTCGCGCAGCTCGCTTCGGCACTTTTCGGCGAGGCGTCGAATGCGCGCGCATGGCTTGCGCAACGCAGGTGCGACGCCGGCGATTCTTTCAGCACAATCGCCGAGCTCCATGAGCGCATCCGACAAAAAGTCCGGCTGCGCCATTACACCTTCCTGCTCGAGCTGTAGGAACAACTTACCTTGCAGGTCGGCCTCTTTGGCCGCTGCAATGAGCCACTGTTTTCACATCGGCACCTCCATGATGAACGAGATCCTCTAAAGTTTGAGTATACCAGCTTGTGGGCGCGCCAGGGATCGAACCTGGGACCATCCGTGTATAAGACGGACGCTCTACCGCTGAGCTACGCGCCCTTGACTGCCAAAATATAGCGCGGATTACTCAAAATGCATATGCATCGCACGCGCGGCGAGAGTCTCCTTGAGCAGGGGGTGTCCCACAAGCGCCGCATCTTTCTCAATGAGCGTAAGCGCCTCGGCGCGCGCGGCCTCGACCAATTTTAAATTTTTAATTGCCTCCATACCGACGTCTGATATACCCCATTGCTTGCGGCCCGCCAGCTCTCCTGGGCCCCGCTGCAACAAGTCAGCCTCGGCAAGCGCAAAGCCGTTCTTGGCGGTAACCAGGGCCTTGAGCCGCGCCATGGTCGCCTCGCCCTTGCTCTCGGGGGAGACAAAACAATAGGCCTGGTGTGTCGAGCGCACCACGCGCCCGCGCAGCTGATGCAGCTGGCTTAGGCCGAAGCGCTCGGCACCCTCGATGAATATCATCGTGGCGTTCGGGACATTGACCCCGACTTCGACCACCGACGTCGCGACCAGGATGTCTATGTCGCCGTTGGCGAATTTGAGCATGACCGCGTCTTTTTGCGCAGGTCGCATCTTGCTGTGCAAAATATCCATCGCATATTCGGGGAAGATATCTTTTTTAAGCCGCTTAGCCTCGGCTTTGACCGATTTTGCCTGGAGCGCGAAGGCTTTGTCCGGGTCGGGCTCGTCGATGCGCGGGCAAATGACGTACGCTTGGCGGCCGGCCGCGAGCTCCTCCCGCATTTTTTCGTACGCCGCCCTACGTTCGCTCGGCCGCACAATTTCCGTAATAACGCGCTTGCGCCCCGGCGGCATCTCGTCGAGCAGGGTCAAGTCGAGGTCGCCGTAAACGGTAAGCGCGAGCGTGCGCGGTATCGGCGTTGCCGTCATGCTTAAAAGGTGCGGCAGAATCTTCTCTTTTTTTGCCAGGGCGCGGCGCTGGCTGGTGCCAAACCGATGCTGCTCGTCGATGATAACCAAGGCCAAGTGCTTAAACTGCACCGCTTTTTGTATCAGCGCGTGCGTGCCGATGAGAACGGGGATCTCGCCGTTTGCCACCCACTTAAGCAGTTGCGCGCGCGATATGGCGGTAATTTTGTCGCGGTTTACTTTTGATGGAAATTTATAGCAGCCGCTACCGGTAATGAGCCCTATGTTGATGGGGAAGCGCTCAAAAAATTTGATAAACGATTCGAAATGTTGTTTCGCCAGAATCTCGGTCGGGGCCATGTACGCAACCTGGAGCGTGCCAAAGTCTTGTCCCTCGGGCCGCGTATGTACCGTGGCGTAGGCCGCCGCCGCGGCGACCGCGGTCTTGCCCGAGCCTACGTCGCCTTCGAGCAAACGCGACATGGGGTGCCCTTGGCCCATGTCGGCAAGCAGCGTCTTGATTGCATTTTTCTGCGCCTGAGTGGGAGAGAAGGGGAATGCCCCGACGAACGACTCGACGTCGCCCTGCATGACGGCAAACGCCTTTTCTTTTTTTGCGGCAAGCCGGTCGGCTTGCCGCACCAGTTGGATGTAAAATACCTCCTCGAACGCAAAACGCTTGCGCGCGGCCTCTGCATTTTTGAGGTTTTTCGGCTGGTGCGCCCACACGAGCGCCGTACGCAAGGTCGGGAGGTTGTATTTTTTAAGTAGTGCCGCCGGGACCGGGTCTTCGACCTCGGCGAGCGGCAATATTTTTTTGATTGCGCTCCTAAACCACAGCGAGGTAACGCCGCGGCTCTCGGAGTAGATGGCGAAAAGATCCGAAGAAGGATTCTCCTTCCGCTCCCCTTGGCCACTCGCAGCGCTCGCTCCAGGAGAATCCTTCTTCGGATTAAAGAGCGGAGATTCGGTCGCCGATATTTTTTGGAGCTCGGGGTTTGCCAAATAAATTTTGCCCGGCGAGCCCGACACTTTGCCGACCGCGCGCACCAACGTACCCTCGGCGTACATCTTGGCGATGTAGGGCTGGTTAAACCACCGCACTTTTATTCTGGCCGTAGCGTCCTCGATAAACCCTTCGGTCATGGGGATGCGGGACTTCCATCCTTTTTTTGCTTCTAACTTTACAACCCTTCCCACCACGGTCGTCTCTTGGCCGGGCATGAGCCCTGAGATGCTGGCCTCGGCCCCCGCGATGTCGTAGCGAAAAGGGAAGTGGTAGAGCAGGTCGCGCACGGTGAGTACCCCGAGTTTTGCGAGCGCCGTTTTTTGCGCCTCGATAAGGCGGAAGTGGGCGGATAGCGGGTCATCAAGGCGCATTCAGCTATTATAGGCGCCGCGTGATAAACTGGCATGCATGGCAAAAAAAGACATCGCTAAGGCCGCCCTTGCGTTGCATAAAAAATTGGGCGGCAAAATCCGCATCGAACCCGCAATAAAAATCAAAGACCGCGCGGGACTCTCCCTTGTATACACGCCCGGCGTTGCCGCGGTCTCCTCGCTCATTGCGAAACACAAAAAGTTCGCACGCACGCACACCATCAAAGGCAAGATGGTCGCCGTCATATCCGATGGCTCCGCGGTGCTTGGGCTCGGCAACATCGGCGCCTTGGGCGCGCTCCCGGTTATGGAGGGTAAGTGCGCGCTGTTTAAAACCTTTGCGGGGGTGGATGCCTTCCCCCTCGTGCTCGACACGCAAGATCCGCGCGAGATTATCGAGACCATCGTACGCGTGGCGCCAGTGTTTGGCGGCATTAACCTCGAGGATATTGCGGCGCCCAAGTGCTTTCATATAGAAGAGGAGCTGAAGAGGAGGCTCGATATCCCCGTCATGCACGACGACCAGCACGGCACGGCCATCGTCGTGCTCGCCGCGCTCATAAATGCGGCGAAGGTCGTTAAAAAAGATTTGAAAAAGCTCAAGGTGGTGATCTCCGGCGCAGGCGCGGCGGGGACGGCGATAGCCAACTTGCTTTTGCGCGCGGGTATCCGTGATGTTGTCGTGCTCGACAGTAAGGGGGTGCTCGACGCAAAGCGCCGCGAGCCGCATAAAAAAAATCTTGCGCGCCGCACTAACCCGCGCCGCGTGCGCGGCGGCCTTGCAGAAGCGTTAATGGGCGCCGATGCGCTTGTCGGCGTCTCGGGCCCCGGCCTTGCGAGCGCCGCCGATATCAGGCTCATGGCTAAGTGCGCGATCGTCTTTGCGATGGCGAACCCGACGCCGGAGATTTTACCGGAGGAAGCATTGCGCGGCGGGGCCGCGGTTGTCGGGACGGGGCGCTCGGACTACCCAAACCAGATCAACAACTCGCTGGCGTTCCCCGGCATATTTGCGGGCGCGCTTGAGCACGGCGTGACAAACATTACCGACACGATGAAGATTGCCGCGGCAAAAAACCTGGCGGCGCTCGTAGCACACCCGACGGCGAAAAAAATCGTACCCGGGCCGTTTGAGCGGGGAGTCGCGGTGGCAGTGGCAAGGGCTATACGGTAAGCTACGGGTAAGGGGCGGCACACTCGCCCGTCTATGTATGCAGGAGCTCCATGCACAGTTTGAGGCCGCATTTAACGCGTATAGCGACGAGCTGTTCCGCCATGCGTCGCTCCGGATGCGGGACCGCGAGCGGGCGGTCGAGCTTACCCAGGAGTGCTTCGTCAAGGCATTCGAGTACGCCAAGCGGGGCAACCCCATAGACGAGCTCCGGCCGTTCCTTTACCGGACGCTCCGCAACCTCATCATCGACGAGTACCGCAGGAAGAAAGCCATCTCGCTCGATGCTCTGGCCGAGGGAGAGGGGGCCGATATAGACGCACTTATGCCCGCGGACAACAGCAACACGCTCGAGGCTGCGATAGACCGTTTTGACGGCGCGGCCGCAATCGCGGCGCTCAAAAAACTGCCGGACCTCTACCGCGAGGCGGTGTCCTTGCGGTATGTCGACGGGCTCACGCCGCAGGAGATTGCGGCGATCGTCGGCGAGAGCGAGAATGTGGTATCGGTGCGCGTACACCGGGGTCTCAAAAAATTGCGCGAGATGTTGGAAAATCATGGAAATGAATAATTTAAAAAAAGCAGCACAGGAACTCCGCCTTTCGGCAGGAGAGAAGACCGCGATGAGGGCGCGGATATTCGGCCTGCCCGCGCACGCGCCGGTGCAGAGCCAGTACTTTTCCTTTAGCTTCCAGTTTTTGCAGACGCGCGTGCTGGCGCCGCTCGCCATCGTCCTTTTGGTAGGCTCGGGTACCGCGTACGCAGCCGAGGGGTCGCTGCCGGGCGGGGTGCTCTACCCGGTCAAAATTTATGTAAACGAAGAGCTTGCGGTGTCTCTGACGCGCTCGCCGGAGGCAAAGGCGGAGGTACATGCAACTATTGCAGAGCGCCGCTTAGGCGAGGCGCAAGAGCTCGCCGCGCGCGGCGAGCTTGACGCGACCACCACCGAAGCGCTTGCCCTTAACCTCGAGGCCCATGTCGAGGCGGCCGAAGTCGAGGCCGAAAAAGCTGAGGCAACCGATGCGGGAAAGAGCAGACAAGTGCGGGCGAAGCTCGCCGCGGCGCTCGACGCCAACGCGCGGGTGCTTGCGCGGCTCGGCAAAGACAAGAGCGAGGCGACTAAAGAAAACTCCGAGGGGTTGGCGGGACGCCTTATTGCGCGGGAGGGGCGTGGGAGTGCCCGGTCATTGGCGAAGTCGGTGCCCGCTGTGGATACGTCGGTGCAGGCGGTGTCTCTTGCAGTCGGTACCGAGAACTCGACCACGGACGGAGACCCCGTCAAAGTAAAGGCCGCGGCGTCTCTCGAGCACGAAGCCTCCGAGGAGCTCGCTGAGGCACATGAAATATTTAATGAGGCAAAAAGTTCGCTCAGCTCGACCACTGTTGTCGAGATAGAGAAGCAGTTCTCGAGCGCGGAGACCTCTATGAGTCTCGGCTCCGCATCGCTCGGCGCGGGCAGCTATGTCCAGGCGGAGGAAGATTTTATGGATGCGCTGCGCCTGGCGATTAAACTCCAGCGGTTACTCGAGGCGGAGATACGGTTTGACCGGGACCTTATTGCGCCGCTGTTCGATGATGGTGATAATGAGCATGACGAAGATAAGGGCAAAGGCAAAGTCGAGGGTGCAAAAATCGAAGTCAAAGTACGTGGCGGAGGTTCGATAAAAGTGCTAGAGTAGCTTCCGTAATTCGCGTAGACGAATAGAGGAGGCGTGGCTGAGCGGTCTAAAGCAACACACTGCTAATGTGTTGGCTGGGAAA
>CAYIWV010000023.1:0-7901 GCA_964367315.1 uncultured Candidatus Saccharibacteria bacterium
ATCAGACCGACTTTATTTTTGCCGCCTATGCCGAGGAGTGGGGGTTTGTCGGGGGCGTACTTGCCTTCGCGTTCTATGGGATTATTTTTTGGCGGATTCTGCACGCGGCGGCGCGGGGCTTGGGCAACTTTGAGACGCTCTTTGCGCTTGGGGTGCTGTGCTACTTTGGGGCGCACTTCGTCCTGCATGTCGGCATTAATGTGGGGCTCTTGCCGGTGACCGGCACGACCGTACCGTTTATGAGCTATGGCGGCTCGCACCTGCTTGCCGAGTTTTTGGCGCTCGGGATTATAAGCGGCATGAGCGCCTATGCCCGCCCCGCACGCAATGCCGAGCAAGAGTGGCGCGGCGGCTACGACGAATAAAGCGCGCTTGTTTTTTGTACCATCCGCTCAAGCGAAAATTCGCTCATGTCTTTCGTGTCCAAAATCTCGCCGACGCCGCCGACGCGGTTTGCCACAATGGGGAGCCCTGCTTGCTTTGCCTCCAAAAGCACATACGGCAAGCCTTCTTTAAGCGAAGTGAGCGCAAAGGTGTCAAAACCTTTGAGCACCTCTGCTGCGGGCATAAATCCAAAAAGCTTTACGCGACTCTCGAGCCCATACTCTTTTATTTTTTCCTCGAGCATGGGCCGCAATTCGCCCTCGCCGACAATAGCGACATACATGTCAGGATTGTTCCTCGCCTGTTCAATGAGTGCTGTTTGATTTTTGTTTTTGGTCAGCTCGCCCACGGTGCCGGTGATTTTGACTCCGGGAGGGAAGGCGCTCCGGATTATTTCTCCAGTGCCAAACTGCATGGGTTTAATCCCGTTGTAGATAAGCACGCTCCCGCGGACCCGCGCGTGATTGTCTTTCGAAATGGTAATAACGGTATGGCAGAGCAAAAAGGTCAATTGTGATGCAAGATAGATTAAAAATTTTGAAAGGGGATTCCTACTCTCATCCCACGGCAAGCCGTGTACGGTAAAAATAATTTTTGGTATTCCCGCGACATGTGCGGCTAACGCACCGACTCCGCCCGCCTTGCTTGAGTTGAGGTGCACCACATCCAGCCGCTTTTTTTTAAATAATTTATATAACTCAAAAAAACTGCGCAGGTCTGAGCCTATAAAAACGTCTCGCTGAAGGGAGAGTATGGGATGCGTAATAATTTCAGCTTGCTGCAATTTTGTTGCTAAAAGCCCCGGCTGGCCAAAGGCAACAGCCACGTCAAACTCGCCCTTTGGCAGGGCAGTGACAAGATCGAAGACATAGCGCTGGGCGCCGCCCCAATTGGCTTTTGTTATAACGAAGAGAACTTTCTTTTTCATTGATTTGCCCCGACGCTCAGAGGTCGGGGAGCCGACCAGGGCATCGGCTTTGTAACTTGATAAATCACTCATTTGTTGTATTATATTATACATTCTATGACAACTGCTTTCCGCCCCCGGACGCTCGTCCTTTTTGCGGGGGATATCATCATATTTGCGCTGGCGCTGTGGGTGTCGCTCACGGTGCGTACGCTCGAAACTCCGTCGCAGGAGATTTTTTTGGCGCACTTGGCGCCCTTCTCGCTCCTCTTTGTAGTATGGGTAAGCATCTACTTTATCGCGGGGCTGTATGAAAGCCGCTCGATAATACTCGCGCGCCGGGCGCTCTCGGCGACATTGTTGGTCGCGCAAAGCGTCAATGTGACACTTGCGGCGCTCTTCTTCTTTTTGGTGCCGCTGCCGCTCTTCGGCATCGCGCCGAAAACCCTGCTCGTCATTTACCTGCTGGTATCCTTCGTGCTCGCGCTTATCTGGCGGGTGTTTATCTACCCTCTTCTTGCGCAAGAGGACCCACGACCCGCGGTCGTGGTGGGCGAGGGCCCCGAGATAGAAGCCCTTCTCCATGCAATGCGCAATGCACACAGGGCGCCCGTGCGCGTCGCCGAGATGATACACCCCGGGGCGGACGACCTCGGTCGTGTCATTAACGACGCGATGGGGCGCCACCAGGCCCGCTTCGTGGTGGCCGACTTTAGCGATGAGCGCGTGGCACGGGCCTTTCCCCAGGTCTATAACTTGCTCAGTGCAGGGGCACGTTTCTTCGACGCATTGGCGGTGTACGAAGAGCTTTTCGGCCGCGTGCCGCTTTCGACGCTCGACGAGCGCTGGCTCGCGCGCAATGTCTCGGCCTATGCGCACCTTTTTTATGACACTATAAAACGCGCGATGGATATTGTTGTTGCGTTTATTATCGGCGTCATCTCCCTGCCTCTTTACCCGTTCTTTGCGCTTGTCATCAAGCTCCAGGACGGAGGCCCGGTGTTTTACGCGCAAGTGCGCGTGGGGCAGAACAATAAAACGTTCGTGATGCGCAAATTCCGCAGTATGAGCGGCTCGGATAAGGGGAAGGAAGTTCTCCACTCGCGGCTCGTCGTGACGCCGTTTGGCAGGCTGATCCGCGCCTCGCGCTTAGACGAGCTCCCGCAAATCTGGAACGTGCTCAAGGGAGATCTCTCGCTTATCGGGCCTCGGCCAGAATTCCCTGCGCTGGTGGCAGAATATGGCAAGCATATCCCGTACTACAACGTGCGGCACTTGGTAAAGCCCGGGCTCTCGGGCTGGGCGCAGCTCTACCATCATACCGACCCGCACCACGGCACCGATGTGAGCGAGACGCGCAACAAACTCTCGTACGACCTGTACTACCTCAAGCACCGCTCACTCCTGTTGGATGTGACTATTTTGCTTAAGACTATCCGCCGCGTAGTGATGCGCGGCAACGCATAATGATTATTGATGGTAAAAAAATAGCCGGTGAGATAGTCGCCGATATCGGTGATGCGTTGCGCGGCAAGACCCTTGGTGTGGTGATGAACAGCGGTGATGCCGCGACGCAGTCATTTGTCAAAATAAAAGAGCGGGTCGCCGAGCGGCTCGGGGCCGCGCTTAAACGCTTCAGTCCAAAGCAGATACAAGACGCACTGCAATGCGACGGTATTGTAGTACAGCTGCCGATAGACAATGCCGAGGCGCTGTTGGCGCAGATACCGCCCCAAAAAGATGTCGACAGCAAGCCCCTGCCGCCGGTCGCCGCGGCAGTAGAGGAAATCCTGAAGCGCGCTGGTGTTGATGCGGCGGGTAAAAAAGCGATTGTGGTAGGAGAGGGGAGGCTCGTGGGGAAGCCCGTTCTAGAATTGCTGCGTAACCTTAAGGCCGACGTGCATGTTGTTTCGCTCGAGCAGGGGAGTCTCACTGATTTAAAAGATGCCGACATTGTGGTGAGTGGCGCCGGCAGCCCCGGATTAATAAAGCCCGAGATGCTCAAACGGGGTGTGGTCTTGATAGACGCCGGCACAAGCGAGGATACGGCATCCGCCGGCCGGCGGATCGTAGGTGACTGCGACCCAAGCTGCGCGTCCGTCGCCTCTGTCTTTACCCCCGTCCCCGGCGGCATCGGCCCCATAGCCGTCGCCATGTTGTTTAAAAATCTCGCAACTCTAGTTAATAAACGTCAACCCCTGTAAAAAACACCGCTTTTAGGCTATTGTAGGCACCATGTTCGCGATACGGTACTGGGCGGTGGTCATCCTTATTGCCGCGGCAGCGGTCGGGTTTTTTGTATATGCAACCACGGGTACTGGCGGCCGGTTTGACTTTAAGCTCGGGCTCGACCTCTCGGGCGGGACGCACTTGGTCTATAGCGCCGATACCGCGACAGTAAATGAGGCAGAGGTTACCGACGCCCTTAATGCCCTGCGCCTCGTTATCGAGCGGCGCGTCAATGCTTTTGGCGTCGGCGAACCTATCGTCCAGGTCGAGCAGGGGGGCGCCTTGGGCGGCGGCGAGCAACGACTTATTGTCGAGCTCCCGGGTGTTACCGACACTGATGAGGCTATCCGCCGCATTGGCGCGACGCCGGTCTTGGAGTTTAAGCTGGTTACACAGGGGCAAGAGGCTGTCGCGGTCGTAGGAGCCAAAGCGAATAACCCGGCCTTCGAGGCGACGGGGCTCGATGGTAAACTCGTCTCGCACGCATCTTTACAGTTTGAAAATACCGGTGTCGGCGCGGGGAACCGCCCTGTCATCCGTGTCGACTTTAACAGCCAGGGCCGGCAGCTTTTTAGCGACCTTACGAAAAACAACATACAGCGGCAGCTCGGCATTTTCCTCGACGGGGTGATGTTGAGCGCGCCGGTCATCCAGCAGCATATCCCCGACGGTACCGCCATCATCAGCGGCAACTTTACGCCGGAGTCCGCCAAACAGCTCGCAAGTGACCTTAACCTCGGGGCGCTCCCGGTGCCTATCGAGCTTGCATCGACGCAGACCATCGGCGCTACGCTCGGCGAGCAGGCGCTCCATGCGGGCATCCTCGCAGGGCTCGTGGGTTTTTTAGCGCTCGCCGCATTTATGATCTTTTGGTACCGCCTGCCGGGGGTCGTCTCCGTCGTCTCGCTCATTATTTACATCGTCATAATGCTCGCGCTCTTTAAGTTAATTCCGGTCGTTTTGACTGCCGCCGGCATCGCAGGCTTTATACTTTCGGTCGGCTTAGCGGTCGACGCCAACGTGCTTATTGCCGAGCGCATTAAAGAGGAGATAGCCGCGGGCAAGGGGGCCCAGCCGGCGATCCGCGAGGGCTTTGCCCGCGCGTGGCTCGCCATCCGCGACAGCAATATCGCGCATATCATCGCCGGCGTGATCCTCTTTTGGTTCGGCACATCGCTCATTAAGGGGTTTGCCTTGGTCTTCGGACTCGGCGTCGTCGTGTCGATGCTCTCGGCCATTACTATCTCGCGCACGTTCCTCCTGGCGCTCGGCATGTCGGCCGAGTCGCGTTGGGGGCGCTTTTTGCTCCGGTCGGGACTGAACTAATATGAACATTGCAAAAAACTTAAAATATTTTTTTATCCTGCCGGCGGCGTTGAGCATCCTCGCTGTTGCGGCGTTGCTGATGTGGGGATTAAAGCCCGGTATCGAGCTTGCCGGCGGCTCGCTCCTTGAGGTCAGCTACCCCGACGGCCGCCCGACGCAAGAACAACTAGGCGCTCTTGTCGAGCCGCTTAACCTCGGCCACGTGCTGGTACAGCCGACAGGGCAGAGCGGCTATATCGTGCGCCTGCGCGACATAACACCAGAGGAGAAAGTGTCGCTCATGCAAGCGCTCGGCTCAACCCGCGTCGTGCATGAAGAGGAGTTCACCTCGATAGGCCCGTCGATTGGCGCAGAGCTTATGCAAAAGGGGTGGATCGCTATCGGCCTTGTGTCGGTGCTGATTATCCTTTTTATCGCGTTCGCGTTCCGCAAGGCGTCTAACCCCAGCTCGTGGAAGTACGGCATCGTCGCCATTGTCACTTTGCTCCACGACATATTGATTCCGACGGGACTCTTTGCACTTTTAGGCTACACACACGGCGCCGAGGTCGACGCGTTGTTTATCGTGGCGCTCCTGACCATTTTAGGCATCTCTATAAACGACACGATTGTCATTTTCGACCGTATCCGCGAGAATCTGCGGCTCAACGAAGAGCACCATAAAAAAGAAGAGTTCGAGGGAGTGGTCGGCCGTTCTATCGTGCAGACCATAGCGCGCTCGATAAACACCTCCGTTACTGTCGTCATCGTATTGGCCGCGCTGTACTTCCTCGGTCCGGCGGCAACCAAGGATTTCGCCCTGGTGCTCATTGTGGGCATGGTCGCCGGTACCTACTCGTCGATATTCCTCGCAAGCCCTCTTTTGGTGGCCTGGGAGCGCTACTCGAGCCGCAAAAAATAATATGCCTCGCACAATCGGTATTGTTGGGTACGGGTCCTTTGGAGTCCTCATAGAGGAGCTTGTCCGACGCTTTGCGCCAGGTGTTGAAGTACGTGTGCGTTCGTCGCGATTTGAGTCGGATGGTAAGAGATTCTTTTCTCTTGCAGAGGTTGGCCAATGCGATGCGGTAGTTTTGGCCGTGCCTATCCGCACATACGAAGAAGTGCTAAAGCGTTTTGAGATTGCCGAAAAAGAGGTACACGAACTTCTGAAAAAAGGAGATACTTAGCATATGGATGTATTGCTCCAAGCATTTGTGCTCGGCGCCATAGGGGGTGTTGTCCCCGGCGCGGTACTAACCATATTACTGGTCAGCGCCTTGCAGGGCGGGCTTGTCGGAGGCCTTAGGGCCTTTTTCTGGGCGATGCTCTCGGAGATTCTGATTGCCGGCGGGTTGCTGTTGCTAGCCGCTCAACTTTCGATGGGTGAGGAGGTTTTTATGGCAATAGGCTTTGTGGGCGGCGTCGTCCTACTTTACTTTGCGTGGCAAGTATTTAAATTGCGTTCGATCCAGATCCACAATACCCCCGCCTTGTTTACACCGGGGAAAATCTTGCTGTTGTCGGCCACCAATGCACCGCTGTATATTTTTTGGACAACTATCTGCTTCCCGCTCATTTGGCAGCTGTCGACTAGATGGCCTTTCTCCGTAGCGGCCGTCTCATACTTTGCTTCCTTTGAAGTGGGATGGGGAATTACTACTTTTTCCATGCTTTTGCTGTTTGTCTTTTCGCGCCGCACGCTTGCAAATGAGGGGGTGATGGGCAAGGTTTTTATGTCCGTAGCACTCATATTGGCAGGTTTCGGTATTAATATGCTCGTGCGCTCGGTAGCATCGCTCCTATAAAAAATAGGAGTAGACTATGGGCATGATCCTCATCGGTATCACCGGTACGCTTGGGTCGGGCAAGGGCACGGTCGCGGAGTACCTGCATATGAAGCACGGCTTCGTCTACCTTTCTATTCGTAACTTCTTCGCTCAGGTCGTGCTGCGCGAGGGGAAGTTGGTGAACCGCGAGAATGTCGCCGCCACCGCCAAAAAGATGCGCGCCGAGCATGGACCCAACTTCGTGCTCGAAGAGATGCTCAATCGGGCGGGGAACGCCAGAAAACTGGTGGTCGAATCGATCCGCTCCGTTAACGAGGCAAAATATCTCAAATCGCGCGGGGGAGTACTGTGGGCGCTCGACGGCGATATTCGTGTCAGATATAACCGTGTCATCAAGCGAGCCGAAGCGAATGACAGCATTTCGTTCGAGCAGTTTTCTGCGAACGAAGCAAAGGAAACCTCATCGGAGGACCCGAATGAATCGAACTTGCACGCTGTCCGCGACATGGCCGATGTGGTCTTTGATTGCAACGCTACCAAGGAAGAGCTTTTTGCCAAGATAGATAAGACGCTTCTCCAGATGGTATAAGGGCAAAAGCGCCCTTATTTTAAGCGTTTTTCTTCGCCTGTCTCGCCGGCAAGGTGGGTTTGACATCCGTTTTTAACCGTATATACTGGCTTTATGACTGCATAAGTGGCTGGATACTCTATGTTTCTTAGAGACCGCCGCTCGGCGGTTTGTTTTTTGACAATATTCGAATAAAAACTTTTCCGGCCAGCAGGGCCGGGGAGGAATAGATCACACCGATCTAAATACTTGGTTGGATGTTACAAGCGTCCAATCAAGGCAAGTGAAATCAAGGGAAGAAAGTGGAAACACGATTTTCTCTTGTTCCGTTCACCCCCTTCTTCTTGAAGGAGGGGGTAAATCGAGTCTAGGGAACGAGGTAATGCTCGTTCTTATATTCAGAGTTTGATCCTAGCTCAGGATGAATGCTAGCGGCGTGGATAAGGCATGCAAGTCTGAAGGGTTTAGACGCAAGTTTAAACTCTTGGCAGACGAGGTAGTAATACACAGGTACTCACCGAAAAGTCCGGGATATTCCGTCGAAAGACGGCGCAATACCAGATGGTCCCCTTTAGATTCGTCTTTGGGGGTAAAGGAGCAATCCGCTTTTTGAGAGGCCTGTGGCGCATCAGCTTGTTGGTAGGGTAACGGCCTACCAAGGCTACGACGCGTAGGGGAGCTGAGAGGCTGACCCCCACCGATGGAACTGAGACACGGT
>CAYIWV010000024.1:0-7843 GCA_964367315.1 uncultured Candidatus Saccharibacteria bacterium
GTGCCTGCGCACGGCGCGAGGAGGACTCGAAAGGCGGAGCGTTGCCGCGCACTGGCGCGGCCGCGAGCCGGGGTCGCGACCTTGCCCTGCGGCGGCGGGGCAAGAGTGGTGACCGAGTCTCTCCTCCGGCACCATAAATTCCTGTTAGAATATCTTCATGCTTGAGGCTCCAGAATCGTCTTTTTATAACAACGCAGTCTTTTGGGTCGAGGTCGAAAAGATCAAACCCAATCCCTTTCAGCCCCGCAAAGAGTTCGACGAGGCTAAATTAAACGACCTGGCCCGCTCTATCCGCCAGTACGGCGTGCTGCAGCCCCTGGTGGTGTCCCGCCGCGAGGTCGAACGGCCCGACGGCGGCCTGGTGGCCGAGTACGAGCTTATTGCCGGCGAGCGACGTTTGCGCGCGAGCAAGTTGGCCGGCGTGCGCGAGGTGCCGGTCTTAATCCGCGCCGGCCATGACGACGACAAGACAAAACTCGAGCTCGCGATAATCGAAAACCTCCAGCGCGAGGACTTAAACCCCATCGACCGCGCCAGAGCGTTCGACCAGCTCATCGAGCAGTTTGGTTTTAAGCATTACGAAATAGCCGAGAAAGTGGGCAAGAGCCGCGAGTATGTCAGCAACAGCGTGCGGCTTTTGTCGCTCCCGGCAGAGCTCCAGCAGGGGCTTGCCGAGGGCAAGATAACCGAGGGCCACTGCCGGCCGCTGCTGATGCTCTCTGGCCGGCCCGAGGAGCAGATGACGCTCTTTAAGGAAATTTATTTGAAGAAAATTACCGTGCGCGACGCCGAGGCTATTGCCCGGCGCATCGCGACCGACCGCGTGCGCAAAAAGGAGTACCTGTACTCGCCCGAGATTTTACAGATGGAGCGGGAGCTGACCGAGGCCTTAGGCACCCGCGTCAATATCGAAACCAAGGAAAATGGCGGCAAGCTTGCCATAGACTTTGCGAGCGAGGACGACCTGCGCGCGATATTTAGCCAACTCGCGGCGCGCATGGCCGCGGCAAAGTCGAGGGAGCAGCCGCCGCAATCTCCACTCCGGAGAGATTCTGTTAATTTTTCTGGCAACCCCAACTCCTCCGTGGAGATTGCGGCTCCTGCTTTTAATGAAGAACTTTCGCCTGCGCCTGAACAGGTAGTCCCCGAGCTTGACGACCGCAGCAAGGAGGAGAAAGACAAGGACGAAAACACCTTCGACCCGACCAGCTTTTCTATCTAATCCATTAAAAAACCAGAATCTGACAAAACCTTATTTGTAACGACCGAGCAAATAAGGTTATGTTTTTTTATTTTTCACGCTCGAGCGCGTTGCGGATATGGCGGCGGGCCAGCGTGGTCTTGGCAAAGTCGAGCCATTTTGATTTCGGCTTAGCGGTTTTTTTGGTCTGTATCTCGACAATGTCGCCGTTGTGCAGGTGCGTGTCGAGCGGCACCATCTTGCCGTTTACTTTTGCACCGAATATATGGTCGCCGATGTCGGAGTGTATGGCATAGGCAAAGTCGACCGGCGATGACTCGGCAGGCAAGTCGACCACGTCGCCGGTCGGAGTAAAGACAAACACCCGCCGGTTAAAAAGGTCGGTCTTAAGGGTCGTCTCTAATTCCGGGTCCTCCTCGGTGTTCTCCAAGTCGGCAAGCCACGACGGGGTAGAGGCGGGCGCGTACTGCGCCGCCGGCGCGCCGTTCTTTTTCTCCTCTATCGTTGTTCTGCGGGCAAAGCCGGGGATGAGGCTCTTAATCCAATCAAAGCTCCCGCCCGAGCGGCCGGTCTGTTTGGCACCCTCTTTGTACTCGACATGCGCGGCAATGCCGCGCTCGGCCTCTTCGTGCATTTCGGGCGTGCGGATCTGCACCTCGACGATGCTGCCGTCGCCGCTAAAGACGGTGGTATGCAGGGACTGGTAGCCGTTCGGCTTGGGGAAGGCGATATAGTCCTTAATTTTATTCGGCAGGGGCTGGTAGACGTTGTTGACGAGCCCCAGCGCGCGGTAGCAGTCCTCGACCGTGGGGACGATGATGCGCAGGGCCGCGATATCGTAAATTTTTTCGATATCACCCTCTTTGCGGGCCAGCTTGCGGTAGAGCGAGTAGAGGCCCTTGACGCGCGAGTCGGTCTTAAACCCCTTAATTCCGTTTTGCGCAAACTCCTTGCGCAGGGTGTTGACCATCTTTTTAAGCCGCTCGAGCGTGGTGCGGCTCCGCTCGGCCATGAGCTTCTTCGTCTCCTGGTATTCCTTCGGCATGGCATATTCGAACGCGAGGTCCTCGAGCTCGCGGCGAACCAACCCCATGCCCAACCGGTGCGCGATGGCCGCATAAATCTCGAGCGTCTCCAAGGCAATCCTCTTGCGCTTTGCCTCGGGTACATGAGAGAGCGTCCGCATGTTGTGCAGACGGTCCATCATCTTAATGATGAGCACCCGCGCGTCCTTGCCGGTTGCGACAAGCAGCTTGCGCAAGCTCTCGCGGTGGCGCTCGGCGCCGCGGTACTTAAGCCGCCCGAGCTTGGTCACGCCCTCGACCAAAAAGAGGATTTCTTTGCCGAATTCTCTTTCTATCGTGCTTGGGGCGACGCCGACGTCCTCGATACAGTCGTGCAAGAGCCCCGCCGCCACCACCTTGCCCGACATGCCGAGCTCGGCCAAGAGGTAGGCGGTTTCGGCCAGGTGGCCAAAGTACGGCTCGCCGGAGAAGCGCGTATGGTCCTTATGCGCCTCCTCGGCGAAGGCATAGGCCTTCTCGACAAGGGCGATATCGTCCTTGCCCGCGCCGCTCATTTTTTGGAGTATTTCTTTGACGCCGCGCATCCATACAGTATAGTTTGGGGAGCCTTGAGTTCAAAATCAGGAGGGAAGCGTGGCCGGACTATACATCTGCAACACATGCGCTAAGCCTATTGGGCAAGAGATATTCAATCGCACCAAGGGCATGTGTCCTAAATGCAATGTGCCCGTCGTTGAGGTTCCCAATCCTGTTGTTGACCCTTCCTCACTCTGCTGTTGGTGTGGATGGGGTGCTCCTATAGTGATTACGTACGAACATGGTGTACTGGTGAATCGCAAGGTGCCGTGTACCAGCGAAACACAGGCAAAGGAATGTCCCCTCATCACACACCCCCGATAATCTGTACTTTACGCAGTCTTCTTGCGGGGGAAACCCCGCTTCTTTTTTTCCTCCTTTAATATCTCGAGCGCGCGGGGGAGCTCTATTGCGTAGACATCGTCAGTCTTAAGCGAACGAAAGTCCGCCTTTGGCTTAGTATTGTGGGCAATGTAGGGGCCAAAGCGTCCGATATTGGCGACAATCTCGATGCCCGTCTCCGGGTGGATACCTAAAGTCCGGGGGAGCGAGAGGTAGTGCACGGCGTCCGCGACGGTGACATCCTCGGGATTTTTGTCCTTAGGTACCGATGCGCGCTTGGGTTTCGGCATCTTGGACTTGCCTTTGCCTTGGGGCATCTCGCCCAACTGGACATACGGGCCAAAGCGGCCATTGAGCACATAGATATCCTCGCCGCTTTGCGGATGCGTGCCAATAGGCTTTGCCGGCTCGTTGGATATAACCTCGCCAAACTCGGTGCGCGCGCCCGTACACTCGGGGAAGCGCGCGCACGACATAAACTTGCCCTGGCGCGAAAGTTTAAAGACCATGTCGCTCCCGCACACGGGGCAGACAAACTCTTTGGGTGTGGGGCCGAGATCGGTAATTTTACCGGCCTCTTTGTCCTTTATCTTTACCTCTTTGATAAACGGGGTGTAAAAATCGCGCAGCGTCTTCACATAGTCGCGCGTGCCTTCGGCTATCTCGTCGAGCTCGTCCTCCATTTCGGCGGTAAAGGTGTCGGATATATAAGTGGGGAAGTTCGCCTCCAAAAAAGTGGAGACGACGTCGCCCGTGTCGGTCGGGCGCAAGGAGCGGCCCTCTTTTACTACATAGCCGCGAGCGTCGAGCGTCTTCATAATGCTCGCGTAGGTGCTGGGCCGGCCGATGCCGCGCTTTTCGAGCTCTTTCACGAGCCCTGCTTCGGTGTAGCGCGGCGGCGGGGTGGTTTGCTTTTCCTCCAGATGGACGTCTTTGACCTCGAGCGCCTCGCCGGAGGCTACCTTGGGGAGCTCGACATCCTCGCCGCGCGCGGCGCTGTCGCACGCAAGCCAGCCGTCGAACATGACGCGCGAGCCGGTTGCGGCAAACTGCGGTACTCCGCCGGTTGGCGGATTATCTTTAGTCTCGGCGACGATCTTGGTTTTAAGCACCCGGGCGTCGGCCATCTGCGAGCTTATGGCGCGGCGCCAGATAAGGTCATAGAGCTTTTTTTGCTCGGGCGTGGTGCCGGCCGACTCTTTGTCGATATGCGTGGGGCGGATCGCCTCGTGCGCCTCCTGCGCGTTTTTTGACTTGGCGGCAAAGGTGCGCGAATAGGCGTAGTCCTTGCCGTATTTTTTTTCGACCAGCGCGACTATCGCGGCGCGCGCGGGGGCGCCGAGGTTAGCCGAGTCGGTGCGCATGTAGGTAATATGGCCGGCCTCGTAGAGCCGCTGGGCGACCTGCATGGTGCGGCTGGGGCTAAACCCCAAACGCGAGCTCGCAGCTTGCTGCAGGGTCGAGGTGGTAAACGGTGCGCGCGCCGCGCGTTTTGCCTCCGCCTCGGTAACCTCGACGACCGCCAGTCCGTCCTTTTGCACGCGCTCGACTATCGTGCCGGCCTCTTTCTTGTCGCGGGGTTCCTCGACGCAGGTAAGCTCCAAATGTTCTTTTTTTGGCGTATGCGTCTGCGCGGTGATGACATAGTAGGTCTCCGGCACGAAGGCGCGTATCTCGCGCTCGCGCTCCATTAATATGCGCAAGGCGGGGGATTGCACGCGGCCGGCACTAAGGCCGTAGCGGACCTTCTTCCAGATAAGCCCCGAGAGGTCGTAGCCCACCAGGCGGTCGAGCACGCGCCGCGCCTCCTGGGCGAGCCGCAAGTTCTCGTCTATGCCGCGCGGATGCTCAAGGGCTTCCTGGATAGCCTCTTTGGTTATCTCGTGGAAAACGATGCGCTCGGGTTTTTTAAGCTTGAGTTCCTCCTTTATATGCCAGGCGATAGCCTCGCCCTCGCGGTCGGGGTCGGTAGCGAGGATGACCTCGTCGGCTTTTTTCGCCAAGGCCTTAAGGTCATGGATGACGTCCTGCTTGCCCGGCACGACCTCGTAGTGGGGGATGAAGCCCCCCTCGATATCAATCGCTTTTTTGTTGGACTTCGGCAGGTCGCGCACGTGGCCGACCGACGCGCGTACGCGAAAATCGCCGGAGCTATCTATCTCCGACAAGTACTTCTCGATCGTTTTTGCTTTTGCGGGGGATTCGACGATTACTAACTTCATGTATGAATAGTGTTGATACCGTATCAGCGTACCACATGTCAACTGTATGCCTCAAAAATACTAGAGCCCCGCAGAAGCACGGAGCCCGACACTAAACGATTGTGCCGTCGTCCATCCGGACGATGCGCCCCGCCATTTTCGCGTACTGTTCTTTGTGCGTAGAACGCACTATACCACCGAGACTTACCGCTTAACAGCGCTCGATTTTGCCGAGGCGCTCGACGATAAGCCCGCGGATAAGGAGCGAGGAGAGCGCGACGTTGGCGTCCTGCGCGCTCATGCGCGCCCGCTCGATAAGCTCGTCGCGCACAAGCGGCTGCACAAGTGCGCCGAGCACCCGCACCTCGCTCTCGCTTAAGTCGGTGGGGAGCGACACCTGTTCGGGTTTGTCGGAGGGTTTGAGCCCGAGGGATTGCAAAAGGTCGTCCGCGGTGCGGATGAGTGTTGCGCCCTCGCGCAAGAGACGGTTGGCGCCGAGCCCCGAGTCGCGGTCGAGCTCGTGCGGCACCGCCAAGACCTCGCGGTTGTAGTCGAGTGCGAGCCGCGCGGTGATAAGCGTGCCGGACTTTTCGCCGGCCTCGACGATAAGCGAGCAGTGCGCCATGCCGGCCATAAGCCGGTCGCGCTTGGGGAAATCGGCAATGTAGGCCTTGTGTGGGCCGCGCTCCTCGGAGACGAGCGCGCCGCCGCGCGCAAGGATGCGCGCGGCTATCGGGCGGTTGGTCACGGGGTATAACGAGGCGTCGTCGCAGGAGGAGGGGAGGATTGCCACGGCGGGGAGCCCCACGTCGAGCGCGGCCTTAAGCGCCTCGCCGTCGATACCGAGCGCGAGGCCGGAGACGATTGCGACGGGGTAGCCGGCAAGGCCGCTGATAAGTTTTTGCGTTTGCCGGCGGCCGTAGGGCGTGCACGCGCGGCTACCCACGACGCAGAGTATTTTGTAATCGGCCGGCGGCAGCGTGCCGCGGACATAGAGCGCCTTGGGCGCATCGGGGATCTCCCGCAAGAGGAGGGGAAAATCCTTCGGCCGCAGTTGTCGTTGGGGGTATTGCATTGTACGATATACGGTAACCACTTTTTATGTTGGATATCAAGTTTATCCGCGAGAACGCCGAGCTTATCAAGGCGGGCGCCGCAAAAAAGCATTTGGCGGTCGACATCGACGCCCTGATGGCGGCGGACGAAAAGCGCCGCGGCCTACTGGTCGAGGTAGAGGGCATGCGCGCCAAACAAAACGAGGTCTCCGACCAAGTGGTCAAGGCAAGCGCCGAGGAAAAACAGCGGCTCATCGAGGAGATGCGCGCCCTTAAGGAAACTCTGCAGGGCAAGGAAAAAGAGCTCGAGGAGGTGATGCGCGAGTGGCAGCTCCTTATGGTGGCGGTGCCAAACATCCCCGACCCGTCGGTGCCGGAGGGAGAATCCGATGCGCAAAATCAGGAGATAAGGACCTGGGGAAACAAGCCGCAGCTTGGTTTTGCACCCAAGAGCCATGTCGAGCTGATGCAAAATTTGGACATGGCCGACTTCGAGCGCGGCACCAAGGTAGCGGGCTTCCGCGGTTACATACTCAAGGGCGACGGCGCGCTTTTAAACTACGCGGTATGGCAGTTTGTGATGGATCATTTCGTAAAGAAGGGCGGGTTTACGCCGATGCTCGTGCCGTCCCTGGTAAAGCGCGTAGCCTTTTTGGGCACGGGGTACTTGCCGCAGGGCGAGGAGGATTTGTACAAGACGCAGGACGGCGACTTTATGGCCGGCACCGGAGAGGTCGCGACCATGGCCTACTATATGAACGAGACGCTCGACCGCTCGCAGCTGCCGATGAAGTTTATTTCTTTTAGCCCGTGCTTCCGGCGCGAGGCGGGGAGCCACGGCAAAGACACCAAGGGCCTCATGCGCGTGCACGAGTTTTTTAAGTTCGAGCAGGTGGTGCTCTGCGAGGCGAGCCACGAGGAGTCGGTGCGCCTGCACGAGGAGCTGACCGCAAACGCAGAGGAACTCTTGCAGGCGCTCGAGCTGCCATACCGTGTGGTCGTCAACTGCGGCGGCGACTTGGGGCTCGGCCAGGTAAAAAAGTACGATATCGAAACCTGGGTCCCCAGCGAGGAAAAATACCGCGAGACGCACAGCTCGTCTTACTTCCATGATTTTCAGACCAGGCGGCTCAATATCCGCTACCGCGGGCAGGATGGCTCGTTGCAATATGCGCACTCGCTCAACAATACGGCGCTCGCGACCCCGCGTATCCTCATATCGATTATCGAAAACAACCAGCAGGCCGACGGCTCCATAAAGATTCCCAAGGTAATCCAGCCTTACTTAGGAAAAGAGGTCATTGACTCCGCAAAATAGTTCTCTCGAGAACTATTTTGCTCCGCTATACTACATGATATGGCCAGAGTCCCGCTCCCCGTATCGAAGGTGCGCGCGCGGCGCCGCCGGCGCCGCGCGGTTATCGTGGCGGTTGCCGTCGTCGC
>CAYIWV010000025.1:0-7834 GCA_964367315.1 uncultured Candidatus Saccharibacteria bacterium
CCGATTTTACCGTAAACGACTTTTCTGCCGACACCCGTGGAAGTATAGGAAAATCCTCATGAGGAATGGTTTTAATCGATGCACTTGCGCGCTCAGTCTCCGCCCGTAGTACCTCCCCTGAAAGTATGATTTGTATACTCTTCCCCCGCGCATTCGCCAAAAACCCAGCTAAAACCGCTCCCGGCACTGCCGCCATACCCGCAGTTGTAACCTTTGCCGGTACCACAATCTCAATACCACATTCTAAATTTGTCGCGCGGAGTGTCACCCTACTTCCTTCCGCAACAACAAGGATACTCGCAAGTACGGGAAGGTTCGGCCGGCGCTCGGTAAACCGCGAAGTGATAGAGACTGAGTTATTGAGTTCTTCCAGAGTGGTCTCGAATTTCATATCTATATCCTTATAAAAGACTATTACTATTATTAAGGTGGTGGATAAGTGGGATAACTACTGTATCTCTTTATAATGCTTTGTACAAACACCTCTTTGGAAAAATGACTTTGTGTTGATATCAGCCGCTGCTTCTGTGGAGAACTCTCTTTAGTTGAATTTCATACACACCTACTCACACCCAACACCACCTCCTATCCCCATCATTTCAACATCAAGCGAATTTGATGGAGTTCTTGGTTGAGTATGCTGTCTTGTTGTAGATCATTTCTTATTTTTTCGCACGAGTGTATGACGGTAGTGTGGTCTCGGCCGCCAAGTTTTTCCCCTATAGTGGGGAAGGAGATGCGAAAATCCTCCCGCAATAAAAACATAATAACTTGCCGAGGGCGTACAACCTCTTTACGGCGGGTTTTTTCATAAATACTCCCCTCCTCGACGCCGTAAAAGCTCGCAATAGTCTTAACCACATCTTGTACGGAAACGGCTTTTTTGACCGTCCCCGCGCCGCGCAGGAGCATTTTGGCGTCGTTTATGGTCAGGGGCTCTTGGCGCATCTCAAGCTGGATAAGAAGCGTATTAAGGGCACCCTCGAGCTCGCGAACATTTCCCTCAATGGCGCCTGCGAGGTAGTCAAGCACCTCATCGGGGAGTACAACATTATGAGCGGCCGCCTTGGTGCGCACAATTGCAAGCCTCGATTGATGGTCGGGGGGTGTTACTGAAACCACCATACCGGCGGAGAGTCTCGACTTAAGCCTGTCCTCAAGGTTTTGGATGACGTTCGGATGCTGGTCGGACGAAAAAACCAACTGCTTGTTGCTGTCGTGGAGATAGTTAAAAAGATGGAAAAATTCTTCCTTGATTTTGTCGCGACCTGCTAAAAATTGGACGTCGTCCATAATAAGCAGGTCGTACTGGCGGTACTTTTCTTTAAAACTTTGTACCTTGCCGTTCTGGAGCGCTGAAACGTAGTCCATCGAGAATCGCTCGGAAGTCACATAGTACACCTTGCGTTCGGGCGCTTGGGTTCGAAAGTGGTTTCCCACCGCTTGAATAAGGTGCGTTTTACCGAGACCCGTCGGGCCGTAGACAAGCAAGGGGTTATAGGCGATGCCGGGTTTGCGGATTACCGCCTGCGCCGCGGCATGCGACAACTCGTTAAACGGCCCAACCACAAAGGAGGAGAACGTAAACCGAGGATTGAGATTGGTTTTTTGATGTACCGTCTCGAGCGGGAGCTCCGCAGGCGCGAGCGGGGGGCGCACCTCCTCGGCGATTTTCTTCGGGCCGCGGGATATTACATATTCGACGGCACGGACACTCTCCTCCATTGAGCGCAGAGAGCGTAAAATATCTTTATGGAACTTGGTAGAGAGCCAATCTCGGGCGAACTGCGAGGGTACGCCAAGATAAACGCTCCCGTCCTCGACTCGCACGATGTGGGTGTCCTTAAACCACGTATTGAAATTTGGTTTCGATATAGTAAGCTCGAGCTCTACTAATGCGTTTTCCCAAAGTTCTTTCGTAGTTGTCATGGAGTGAGGTCTTGGTAACAATACCCGCCCCACCTCGTCACGTCAAAATCGACAAAACTGTTCACAACTTGTGGATTAATTGTGTATACGCTAGTATTGACACTATATGTCGCAGACATTCAAGCCGAAAAAACGTAAACGAGCTCGGGCACACGGTTTCCTAAAGCGCAAGAGCTCTCCAGGCGGTCGCAAGAGCATTTTGCGCCGCCGGCGCAAGGGCCGCGCACGTCTGAGCGCCTAATGACCCCAAAAAAGAGCCGCCTTGCCACCGCAGAGGTTGCCGCGATACTCCGCGCAGGC
Organism: uncultured Candidatus Saccharibacteria bacterium; assembly: GCA_964367315.1. GTDB lineage: Bacteria > Patescibacteriota > Minisyncoccia > Phycocordibacterales > SBAW01 > GWA1-54-10. The sequence continues at coordinate 2,230 of CAYIWV010000025.1, forward strand.
AAGAGCCTGCGCGGAAGAGCTGTTTCCGCCAAATTTATACCGGCACCGGGTCCTGGCAAGGTCGCGATGGTGGTGTCGAAAAAGGTCGCCCGCAGCGCTGTGGCACGCAACCGCCTGCGCCGCAAGGGCTATCGCGCACTTCCCGCGACGCTTCCTCGGGTGCATGCGGTGTTCTTCATACAAACACAGGAGTTTGAAAGTGCGGATATACTCTCTTTATGTTCGAAACTATCCTAGTCAAACCGATTTATAACGCGTTCATACTTCTCACGGGCTTGATGCCCGGGAGCGATGCAGGCCTCGCCATAATCGCGGTGACCATCCTCATGCGCATCGTGCTCTACCCGGTCTTTACCTCCGCGATCCGCACCCAGCTCGGTATGGCGGCCATGCAGCCCGAGCTCGAGTCTATCAAGGAAAAATATGCCAATAATCGCGAGCAACTCGCGCGCGAACAGATGGCGCTCTTTAAGCGCTACAAGGTAAATCCCCTCTCGGGCATCGCCTCCTTCGCGGTACAACTCGTCGTCATGCTCGCGCTTTACTTCGCGCTTTTCCGCGAAGGATTCCCCGCAGTGGACCAAGACCTCCTCTACTCATTCGTCCATGCTCCTGCAGTGATTTCCACCACCTTCTTCGGGCTCATCGACCTCCTTACTCCGAACCACCTCATCCTCTCGGTTTTAGTCGCGCTGTCGCAATTCGCTGCGATAAAGCTTACTCTGCGCCGCACACCCTCCCAAAAAAGTCTTACCGCCGAAAAAGCACAGGTCCAGCGCATGCAACAAAACCTCCTGCTCTACTTCATGCCGGGCCTTATGGGGGTATTTTCCTTCTTTTTCCCGGGGGCGGTGGGACTCTACTTTTTGGCCAGTAATCTTCTCTCGCTAGGCCAGGAATGGCTTATAAAACATAAATTTGCCTAGCGGAACTTGTCCGCAAGGGCCTCTTTGGGTATCCTGGCCCTATGCCGGCAGACTCGCTAAAATCTTTTGTAGAGTCTCTCCTCTTGAGGATCGGGTGTGAGTTTGAAAGCGTTGAAGTAAAAGGCACGCACCGCACGACGGTCGCAGTTCGCTCAAACGACGGGAAGAGCCTCATCGGCCAAGGGGGCGAGCATTTGCGCGCGCTCAATACTGTGGCGCGCCGGATGGTAGAGCACATGCACGGCGAAGATGCGGCAAATTTTTTTATCGACGTCAACGAGTATCGCGAGGCCGAGTTGGAGCGCGTGCGCCAAAACGCCCGCATGCTCGCGCAGCGCGCGCGGCTTTTTAAGCACGACGTGGAGCTCCCGCCGCAGAGCGCCTACGAGCGCCTGGTGGTGCATGAACTCTTTGCCGAAGACCCCGAAATCGCGACGGAGTCGACCGGCGAAGGCAAGTTTCGCCGAATCGTTCTTAAATATAAAACTACCGCGTAAGACGCACGCCCCACAAACTTCGATCTCCTTTTTTAATAAACAATATATAGCGCTCGCTGCGGTCGAGCGCGAGTGCCGCAATGTCGGAGGTAATGCCGCCGTCTGCGCCGCCCGGCACGGCAATCAGGGTTGCAAGACTCTCGGCGTTGTACGATACGATCTGCTGTGCGACGCTTATCTCCCCCGAATTGCGCAGGTCGGCATAATTTTCCGGGACGTAGGCCGCGGCCGCGGCGCAGTAGGCAGTTGAGCTTGCAAGGCCGCTCCAGACGCACTGCTCGGGCAGCGGATCGAACGAGAGCGCACTATCCAGCCCGCTGCGCACGTCGTGCGAGTAGGTAACCCTGCCTGCCGGGCCGCCCGCCGTGGAGTAGAGGAAGCGGCCGAGCATTCGGTCGCCGTTAAGCGACAAGCTTGGCGCATAGAGGAGCGGTGAAGCCGCGCCGCTCTGCGCGGCAACAGAGAACGCAACGGTCTCGATGCCGAATGCCGGCGGCGCCTGGGCGATGAGGGTATTTGCGGTCGGCCAGGAGAGAAGCAGGCGCGAGAGCGGGAGGCTAAAGAGCTTGCGCGCGCCGGTGCCGTCGGTGCGGGCTAGGTAGCCGTCCGCTCCCGCGCCGGTGCGCAAGAGATAGGCGATGCTCGCGCCGTCCGGCGATGCGGCGATGTCGATGATGTTGTTCGGCAAAAATTGGATTTTTGCGGGGATGGTGGCGGAGCTTGTTGTCGCCAGCGGCAATACCAGCGCGAGCGATTTGAGCGTGTCCTGCTCGAGGTATTGCATGACCGCGCTCTCCCCCGCCCACACGACGCGTGAGATGCCGGGGATGGTCGTGTTCGATAGCGCGCGCGGCACGGCGCCCGGGGTATCCAAGGCAAAATCAAACACCCGGCCGCTCTCCGCAAGGACATAGCGGACAATCGTCGTCGTTGGGTTTAGTGTTTGCACGAACGTCGCTCCCGCGACCGGCCCATCGAGGATTTTGAATACTTTTTGCGAGCCTGGGGATTCCGACTGCGCGGTATCGGGGACCTCTGGTTCTTGTATGGCCGCGTCGGTTCGGGTGTCTGCTGTGCCGAAGGTTTGTGGTTGTGTTGCGGGCGCACCGCCCGAGCGCCCGAAGAAAAACCACGAGCCTAAAAGCGCGATGACGAACACCGCTGCAACCGCGCCGACTATTTTAAAATTCAGATTCATATCTTATATGCATTCCCACGAGGTCTGAGTCGCCCGTATTCTCTTGTCGACGCTTTGGCAGTCGTTGATATCCGCCTGGGTGGCGCCGCGCTGGACTGCTTCTTGCTGCTGTTGCACCGTCCGCTGGTTGCTGAGCGACCGGGGGTCAAAGGTCGAAAATTTAAAATCAGGATTTATGGTAGTGAGGAGCAGATACGACCCTAAGAGCAATAAAATCCCATATACTGCCCGCTGCATCCGCTGACGCGCCCAGTCCTTGCCCCCGAGCGTTTCCGAGGTCATGTAGGCAACTCCGCCGAAGACGAACGTCGCCACGGCAAACATCCCGCCAAGTATGATGAATATTCTGAAAGCGCTGGATACGTAGTTACCGAAATCTTTGACGGAGGTTATCCCCGTCGATTGCTGTCCCGGGAGCTGCTCGAGCGGCGTATACGTGCACTCCTTCCCGTTGCAAAACGGCTGCTGCGCCAGGACCGGCGCCACCGATGAGAAAAGAATGATTGCCGCAAAGAGTAAGACGATTTTTTTCATAGGCCGAAAAGATTGCCGAGCGCCGAGCCGCTTTCGCCGAACACGAGCCCAAGCGCCGCTTCGGCGGCCTGGACCAGTTTGGATGAGTCGAGGTTTTGCAGCGAAACCGAGAGCGAGGCCTCTCCTGCTCCTGCGCCTGCCTGGCGCAACGTCAGGATGCCACGGGTCGTATCGGGGCCGGATACGCTCTCCCCGTTGAGCTGCCAATCGTAGGCAAGCGTGTTGTTTTGCTTGCTTTCCCGCGCGAAAAAGTAGGGCTCGGCTTTTATCGTTATTTCTTTGGATCCAAGCGAGATCGCCGCCGGGAGCGCCATGTCGTACAGCGGGCCGCGCAGTGCGTTGTACTGGTAGAGAATAACTCGCGGCTGCGTAACCGGTATCGTTATCTCGCCATGCCCCACTTTGACCGAGCCGGCATACACGTCGACCGCGACCGTCTCCCCGTCTTTAAGCTGGTCGCCGGTAAATGTAAATATGGAGCGGCCGAGACCCGAGACCTCCGTAACCGCTTCGTCATTGCGCCGCCATTGGTACGACAAAGACCCCGTGGTAATCCGCGATCCGCCCGAGAACACGGTCGGGAATGCCAGTACTTTCAGTTGAGAGCCGGCACTGTACAGCGTCTTTCCGCGGTAAAGCGGCGGCGCGGTGGTGTCGGACTCCCAGACCATGGTCACGACCGACGGGCTAAAGACAAACGTGCGGCTAAAGGTACCCTCTGCCGGGGACACGACGGTGGCGCCGATGGTCGTGCGGCTCCCGAGCGCCCCGGTCATGAACGAATAACTGTGCTCCCCTGCCCCCTGGTTGACCACGGCGCCGTCCTGCCGCCAGGTTATTGTGGCGTCGCCCAGAAAGTTTCCAACCCCCTCGATTTGTATGAGCACGCGCTCGTACGGGCCGGGCGTCTCGGGCGAGACGACATATCGCAGCGGTTCTTGCCCGGCAGTCTGGGCGAACACTGCCGTCGGGACGAGCAGGATCGCGATAGTTACTATGTTACGCAGCAGTCGCATAGGCGGGGTTAGTATCGTTGGCCGGGCGTTGAGGCCGTATATCGGCGGTTTCCGGTGCGGGGCGCTCGGGGGCTTCCGGGGCCTCTGCGGCTGCTGCAGCGGCCTTTCGTTCCTCTTTATGGACCGCCCGTATGGTCAGTAAGGTCGAAATGGTCCACCACGGCAGGTTGTTTATCCCGGGGATGATTTCGCCGAACAGGGCTACACCCAATCGGCGAAGAATCATCCCTTGTATTTTCGTCTTGATGCGGGAGTTGCCGCTTGAATAGGTAAGGAACGTGGCAAACGTATGCCCCACCCCCGCGGTAAGGCTTATGGAAGAGTTTATCGCCACCCCCAAGATAACGCCGATGGGTAGGCCCGCCATGCTGGCGACCTGCCCCACGACAGGGATGACGTTTATGCTCGCAAGGACGCCCATGATGCTAAGCGACACGCCCGCCTGCAAAAGGTCGATAAAGAGGGCAAAAATGATAAGGAGTGTGCCTTTGAGCCACATGCCCTTATTGTACCGCCGTTTCCGCGCGTTTCTGTCGCAATGCCAACACCTCCGAGGGGTCGGAGGTGATGATCTGATCCTCGGTGTAGGAGGCGATGATTTTAATAGCCACGTGCTTGAGCCCCGCAAAGAAGATACCCTCCCCCACATCGCTCTCGAGGAGCAAGAATTTTTCTTCGTCCGAGAGGTTAAAGGTCTTCTGCAGCGTATCGATGGTTGAGGGCGATTGCTTGAGCAGTATTTGGATAGACGAGTTGGTGATCATCGGTAAACCGTAGGGCGATTTTAAGAAATCGTCCACGTCTTGGGTAATGGTTGCGAGCCCCAGATAGTATTTGCGGCCGCGCTTGGCCATCCCGTAGAGGAAGCTTGCCGTGTCCTCGCTCTTCATCATCCACCATGCCTCGTCGATGACGAGGAGGCGCTTTTTGAGGTTTTTGCGCACGGCGTTCCAGATGTAGTGGGTAATAAGATACATCGCCACGGGCTTCAAGTCGTCCTCCATGTCGCGCACGGAGAAAACGACGAAGCGCTTGTTTAAGTCGACGTTGGTCGGCTGGTTAATAAACCCCGACCATGTGCCCTTGGTGTATTTGGAGAGCCGCTGGACCAGCGACTCAGACCCTTGCATGCCGGCGAGCACAAGCTCGAAGTCGCTCAAGAGCGGCGGCTCGATTTCGGCAAAGTTGCTGTCGACGGTGATGTCTTTGAGCGCGTAGGTTTCGGTGATGGCCTTGTCGATGATCGCGTCCTCTTCGGGGCTTAGGCCCCCGAGCATGATGCGGAACATCCCCACGAGCGCTACGATGTTGCTGCGTAAGATGTCCGCAGGCGCCTCATCCTCGCGCGGCGGCGGGAGGTCAAAGGGATTAATGTGGTGCTCGGAGTTGAGCGATATGTTGAAGTACCGGCCCCCTACCGCCTGAGAGAGGAAC
>CAYIWV010000026.1:0-7068 GCA_964367315.1 uncultured Candidatus Saccharibacteria bacterium
GAGCTCTCTACCTCGATGGAGACCGAGGTCAATATTCCGTTTATTACCTCTGACGCTTCCGGCCCTCGCCACCTGCTTGTTAAGATGACTCGCGCCAAGCTGGAAGAGCTTACCGCCGAGTTTATCGAACGCGCCATTGCCATCACCAAGCGCGCAATGGAGGCATCGCCCTTTAAGGTCGGCGATATCAACGAGATTATTTTGGTCGGCGGCCAGACCCGCATGCCGGCCATGCAGGCCGCGGTCGAAACCTTCTTCGGCAAAAAACCAAACATGTCGGTCAACCCCGACGAGGTGGTCGCCGTAGGCGCGGCCATCCAAGGCGGTATTTTGGGCGGCGAGGTGCGCGACGTGCTCTTGCTCGATGTTATCCCGCTTTCTCTTGGTATCGAGACGATGGGCGGCGTCGCAACCAAGCTGATCGAGCGCAACACCACCATCCCCACCAGCCGCAGCCAGATTTTCTCGACCGCATCCGACAACCAGACCAGCGTGGAGATACACATCACCCAGGGAGAGCGCGCCATGGCGTCCGACAACAAATCGCTCGGCAAATTCGTGCTCGACGGCATCCCGCCGGCGCCCCGGGGGCTGCCGCAGGTCGAGGTAACGTTTGACGTCGATGCCAACGGCATCCTGACCGTCAAGGCAAAAGACAAGGCGACCAATAAAGAGCAGTCTATCCGCATCGAGGGCTCATCCGGGCTTAGCGAGCAAGACATCGAGCGCATGCGCGCAGAGGCGCAGGCAAATGCGGCACAAGATAAACAAAAAGTAGAGCTGGCCGAGGCGCGCAACCTGGCGGAGCAAGCGCTCTACAGCGCGCGCAAGTCGCTGACCGACCACAAAGGCAAGATCCCTGCAGAGCTTGAGACTGAGATAAACGCAAAAATAACCGCAGTCGAACAAAAGAAACTTACCGAGAACATTGCCGAGATGAAAGCGGCGACCGAAGAGCTATCTAAAGAATTATCCAAAGTCTACGAAGCCGTGCAAAAGTCGCAAACTCCTCCGCCGAACGAGCCAGGCTCGCAAAGCGCTCCAAGCGACAACCCGGATCAAAAAAGTTAAGATACGATAATGGTCTCAGGTGATACGGGTAAAAAGGCGGCTCCGGCCGCCCAGGTTCTGCGCGCGTACTGGCGCGCCTCTTTGCCGTACAAATGGTCGCTTGTCACGGTCGTATGCGGCATCCTGATACTCCAAGGTGCATCGCTTGCAGGGCCGTGGTTCTTGCGCCAGTTCTTCAACATCATCGCCGAGCAGGGCTACAGCCCCGGCACGGCGAGTCAGCTTTTCGGCATTTTGACGATTGTCGTCGTCATTTGGCTTATCGAATGGGGCGGCCGCCGGCTGCAGGATTTGACCCACATGTTTTTCCAGGCGCGGGTCATGACAAACCTCCTCGGCGAGGCGTTCGAGTATCTCATCGGCCACTCCTACAATTTTTTCGTGTCGAGCTTTGCCGGCTCGCTTACCCACAAAGTCAGCAAGTTCGGCCGCGCGTACGAGACTATTACCGACAGCATTCTCCTGCAATTTTTCCCGACATTCCTGTTCGTTACGGGCGCCATCGTGGTCCTTTTTAGCCGCAACCACTGGCTTGGTATCGCGCTCGCCGCATGGGCGGTGCTGTTCATGACTTTCCAAATTTGGGTATCGAAGGTCCGCCAACCCGCGCGTGTTGCACGGGCCGAGGCCGACACTAAGGTAACGGCTACCTTGGCCGATGCTATATCCAATCAGGCGACCATGATGCTCTTCTCGGGCCAAAAGTTCGAGAAAGGCCTCTTTAACAAAGTGGTCAACGTCTGGCACAAGGCGACGATAAAACTCTGGCTCACCGACAACCTCATCTGGGCGGGCATCGGGCTGTTTATGGTGGCGATTGAGGGCGGGTTGCTCTACGGCGGGATAGTGCTGTGGGAGCAGGGGCTCTTTACCGTCGGCGACTTTGTCCTGGTGCAGGCATACCTGCTCACGACCTTCGACCGCTTGGTTGCTATCAACCGCGAACTGCGCCGCTTTTACTCGGCGCTGGCAGATGCGGGCGAGATGGTCGCAATACTCGAGACTCCGCACGAAATCAGGGACAAAAAAGGCGCCGCAGCGCTCGAGGTCAAGGGCGGCGAGGTGTGGTTTGATGATGTGACCTTTACGTTCGGTGATGGCACGCCGATTCTGCGCCAGTTCAATCTTACAATCGCTGCGGGCGAGAGGGTCGCATTGGTGGGGCCCTCCGGCGCGGGCAAATCGACCATCACCAAACTCCTCTTGCGGCTCTACGACCTCAAAACCGGAGAGATAAAGATCGACAGGCACGACATCGCCGGCGTAACGCAAGAGAGCCTACGCAGCGCTATCGCCTTCGTGCCGCAAGAGCCCATACTCTTCCACCGGACGCTCATGGAAAATATCCGGTACGGCCGGCGTGATGCGACCGACGAAGAGGTTGTCGCCGCGGCCAAGGCGGCCCACTGCCACGAGTTTATCGAGGCTCTGCCGCTTAAATACGACACCTACGTGGGCGAGCGGGGTATCAAGCTCTCCGGCGGCGAGCGCCAGCGCGTGGCCATTGCGCGCGCCATCCTCAAAGACGCGCCCATACTCGTGCTCGACGAGGCGACTTCCTCGCTGGATTCGGAATCGGAGGCCTACATCCAGGACGCGTTCGAGACGTTGATGCAGGGCAAGACGGTCATCACCGTCGCGCATAGGCTTAGTACCATTATGAAAATGGACAGGATTGTGGTCATGCAGGGCGGCGCAATCGTCGCACAGGGCAGCCACCTGGAGCTTATCCGCGAGCGGGGACTCTACCAAAAATTATGGAGCATCCAGGCAGGCGGTTTCATCGGCATGCCCGATGAAACAAAATCAAAAAGATTAGGCGATGGAGAGAGGTCGAAAGAAGGCGCAGAGGAAGAGGCTCCTGCGCCGCTTGCGGACGACGAGGAGGAGAAGTAAGATATACGCACCAGTATGTCTCATAAGCGCGACTATTACGAAGTGTTGGGGGTAAGCAAGGGCGCCACCAAAGACGAGATTAAAAAAGCGTTCCATAAACTTGCACATAAATTCCATCCCGACAAATCGAGCGGCGACAGCGAAAAATTTAAAGAAGTATCCGAGGCGTACTCGGTCTTAAGCGACGACAAAAAGCGCGCCGAGTACGACAGCTACGGCCGCGTTTTCGGCGGGGGAGCGGGCCCAGGGTTTGGCGGCGCCCACGGCGCGGGGTTCGATTTTAGCCAGTTTCAGGACGCGTTCAACCAGGGGGGCTTCGACATGGGTGACATCTTCAGCGAATTTTTTGCCGCGCAGACGGGCGCCCCGCGCACGCGCCGCGGCCGCGACATATCGATAGACCTCGAAGTAAGCTTTAAGGAATCGGTCTTCGGCACCAAGCGCACCGTGCTCCTGGCAAAGACGGCGGTGTGCGATGCGTGCCAGGGGAGCGGCGCCACCATGGGTACCGAGATGGTCACGTGCGACCATTGCAACGGCGCGGGCAAGGTGCATGAGTCGCAGAACTCTTTCTTCGGCACGATTACCATGGTCCAGCCGTGTAAAAAGTGCCGCGGCATGGGCAAAATCCCCAAAGAAAAGTGTGTGGTATGCCGCGGCGAGGGTATCTATAAAAAACAAGAGGAGATCGAGATAGCCGTGCCGGCCGGCATCGACGGCGGCGAGATGATGCGCCTCTCGGGCAAAGGCGAGGCGGTTTCGGGCGGGCTCTCGGGCGACCTCTATGTCAAGATCCACGTGGTACCCGACCCGCGCTTTAAGAAGGACGGCCCCAACTTGGCAACCGAGCTTACTATCAAGCTTTCTGACGCGCTTTTGGGCGCGACGTACAAAATAGCGACGCTCGAGGGCGAGGAGTCGCTCGATATCCCCGCTGGCGTCTCTCACGGTGAGACGCTCAAAATAAAAGGCAAGGGCGTGCCGGTCGCGCGCACCAAGCGCGGCGACCTGTTCGTCAAGGTCAAAATCCAGCTCCCGCAGAAGCTCAGCCGCTCGGCCAAGGGCCTTGTGGAAAAGCTCAAAGAAGAGGGGATATAAGGCGAAAAAAGCAAACTGCTTTGCTTTTTTCTGCACTTATATCGGCCGGAGGCATGTTTTGTCAGTAGACAAAACGGCCGAGGCGGGGTCGCGGAAATCCCGAGTAGGCGAGGGATTATCTGTGACTATAAGGCCGTTTTTGGGCTGAGTGGTTCACTTTTTTTCTTGCATAGGCAAAACACCGGTGTACAATATGGGCAATGCAGACCATCATCGACATAATCCTTAGGTGGCTCGGCAAACCCGACTTGGTGCCAGTCGAAGTAGCCGCTGAAGAGTAGAGAAAAACCGCCTCGCACAAGGTGGTTTTTCTGTTATGATAGCTGGGATGAAGAGGTTATTGAGCGGGGTGAAGCCGACGGGTCGTCCGCATATCGGCAATTATTTTGGGGCGATGAAGCAATTTGTTGACCTCCAGGAGCAACACGAGTGTTTCGTGTTTGTGGCAGACTATCATGCTCTCACGACAAGCCACTCGCAGCGCCACCCCGAAGAAATCCGGGCCTCCATACGCGATATTACTCGCACCTATCTGTCGATCGGCATCGACCCGAAAAAGACCACGCTCTTTCAACAATCGCGGGTGTCAGAACATACCGAACTCGCGTGGCTTTTTGATTGCATTACCACCATGCCCTACCTCATGCGAGCGCACGCGTTTAAAGATGCTGAGGCAAAAAACAAAGAAATCAGCGTCGGCACTTTTAACTACCCCATGCTCATGGCAGCCGATATCTTGCTGTATGACCCGGCTGTGGTGCCGGTCGGCAAAGATCAACAGCAACATGTCGAGTATGCACGCGATACCGCCGAGAAATTTAATAATCTCTATGGTTCAACCTTTATACTCCCCGAACATATTATTTTAGAGGGGGTTGCGACTGTCCCGGGTACCGACGGGCAAAAAATGAGCAAGAGCTATAACAACACCATCCCGCTTATCGCGAGCCGCGATGAGATAATCAAAGCGGTAATGGGTATTGTCACCGACTCCTCCGGCGATAGGCCGGAAAACGTGTACCAGATACACAAGCTCTTTAAACCCGAGAGCGAACTCGCCTCCCTCTATGAAACCAGCAAAGGGAGTTATAAAGCGCTTAAAGAGGCACTTATCGAGGATATCGACGCCTTTGCCGCCCCGCTGCGCGAGACATACGAGTCGATTAGCGACAGTGATATCGACCGCATCCTCGAAGAGGGGAGCGCCAAAGCCAAAACTATAGCTTCGGCAAAAATGGCCGACGTTCGCCAAAAGGTCGGCGTTACGTTGTGTTAACAACACCCCAACATACTTGAGTTTGTGAGGATGTTGTAAAACGAAAATGCCGCACCAAGGTGCCGGTGGGCATTTCCTTGGTGCGGCTTAACGACACACCACCAAATGGCGTGGGTCTCCTGCGCCATCCATATCGACGGACACCACATGCACCGTCTTAGCCTCCACGTCGGCCGTCGGCTTGAGACAGTTGTCATGAGCCCAACTGGTGACATTGGGCGTGACTTGGACGATGTAGTAGAACCGCCCATTGATTACATCCTGCTTGGTGTAGGGGACATGCCCAAAGTCCTTGACGATCATCCGGTGTTCCGGCCGTGACACCGTAGTAGGCAGTGCGGTACTCCTGAAAACGTAATCAGGGCGTGTGACACCTTGTACGACGGCAACGATCGCAACAGAGATGCCAGCTGCGATCAGGCCGTATCTGATGGCTGTAGTCATTGGTTAAACCTCGCGTTTATGTGAGTGCCTTCTTAGTGGCACGGGAACTTACTTTTCTAGTATACACCTATTACTCCACTTTGTCAAGTTTAAAAGTCTCTGTAAAACAAGGGTTTTTTTGGTATAGTTAGCTCAACATATTTTTATGGAGCGGACGCTTATTGCCGATTTACAAACCAAAGTAGGGCAGACCGTAACCATTAAAGGCTGGGTGTCGGTGCGGCGCGACCAGGGCAAAATGGTCTTTTTCGACTTCCGCGACCGCACCGGTATGGTGCAAGGCGTCGCACTGCCGAAGTCCGAGGCGATAGAGACCGCCAAAGAGACGCGCAACGAATATGTCGTCGCAGTTACCGGCACGGTCAACGAGCGCCCGGAAAAGAACAAGAACCTTAAGGTACAAAACGGCGATATCGAGCTCGAGATTACCGGCCTTGTCATCCTTGCGGCAGCGGAGTCTCTGCCGTTTGACATGTCTTTGGACGGGTATAATCTCGACCTCACGACCGAGCTCGACCACCGCGCCTTGGTGCTGCGCTACCCCAAGGTGCAGGCGATTTTTAAAGTGCAGGCCGTTATCATCGACTCGTTTCGGGAGTTTATGAAAAAAGAGGGCTTCTTCGAGTTTCAGGCGCCGTCAATCGTGCCGGCAACCGCCGAGGGCGGGGCCGAGGTGTTTGAGGTCAAGTATTTCGACAAAAAAGCGTACTTGTCGCAATCGCCACAGCTCTACAAGCAGGTCGTCATGACCGCCTTCGAGCGCGTGTTTAGCGTCAATAAAATATTCCGCGCGGAGCCGTCGCAGACCACCCGCCACTTAACCGAGGTGGTGTCGCTCGATGCCGAGATGGGTTTTATCGACAGCTGGCGCGACGTGCGCGACATGTCCGAGCAAACCGTGCGCTACATTTTGGATGAGGTTCGAAAGAAAAATCCCAAAGAGCTTGAACTGTTGGGAGCGGAACTCCCAATCATGATAAATGAGACGCCGACGCTCTCGCTGACCGAAGCGCTTGCAAAGCTTGGCGCTCCGGCCGATAAAGACCTAAACCCCGAGCAGGAGCGGCGCCTGTGCGAAATTATTAAAGAAGAGACGGGATCGGATTTTGTCTACGTGTATGGCTACCCGACCAAGCAAAAGCCGTTTTATGTATACCCCAACCCCGAAAACCCCGAGTATAACGAGGGGATGGATTTGCTCTGCCGTGGCGTGGAGTGGCTCTCGGGCGGGCGGCGCATTAACGACTATGCGCAACTTATGGAGCATGTAGAGAAGTGGGGGA
>CAYIWV010000027.1:0-6802 GCA_964367315.1 uncultured Candidatus Saccharibacteria bacterium
GACGTGTGCTCTTCCGATCTGCTCGGTGCGCGGTGTGGGGCTGGTGCGGTTCAACCCGTTCGAGCGGGGCCATGGCGCGGTACTCTCTACCCTCTACGCGCGCGACCGCGTTGGCGTCTATGCCAAGCCGGTCGAGGCGGGCGTATCGAGCTTTGACCTTACTCCCGAAGAGAAGGAGGCCATCGCGGTGGCGCAAAAGCACGCCGCCGACTATAAAAAGCGTGCATAACGATAGATATGACACAACCCCGCCCCCCCATCGTGGCCGTCGTCGGCCATATAGACCATGGCAAGTCGACGCTGCTCGACTATATTCGGCAAGCCGCGGTGGTCGCGGGTGAGGCGGGCGGCATTACCCAGCACCTCTCGGCCTACCAGGCCATGCACCACAATTCCTCCGGCGCACACCCTATCACCTTCCTCGATACGCCGGGGCACGAGGCGTTTAAGGGCATGCGCTCGCGCGGGCTCGAGGTCGCGGACATCGCTATCTTGGTAGTCTCGGCCGAGGAGGGCGCGAAGCCCCAGACCAAGGAGGCGCTCGACCTTATCGCAAGCGCCGCTATCCCCTATATCGTCGCATTTACCAAAATAGACAAGCCCGGCGCGAACCTCGAGCGCGCAAAAATGTCGATGCTCGAACACCAGGTATTTTTGGAGGGGCTCGGCGGGAGCATCCCCTCGGTCGCGGTCTCGGGTAAAACCGGCGAAGGGATACCGGAGCTTTTGGACCTTATCGTGCTCCAAGCCGAGATCGAGGGACTCTCCGCCGACCCCGAGGCGGCAGCCTCGGGGCTCGTTATCGAGGCGCACGTGGACCCGCGCCGCGGCAACACCGCGACGCTCATCGTGCAGGACGGCACCTTGCAAAGCGGGCAGTTTGTCGTCGCCGGGAGAGCGTTGGCGCCGACGCGTATTATGGAGAACTTTTTAGGCAAGACCGCAAAAGAGGTGCCACCCTCCTCCCCTGCGCGCGTGGTGGGGTTTAGCGAGCTGCCGCGAGTCGGCAGCACGTGGCACGCAGTGGCGACAAAAAAGAAAGCCGAGGAAAAGGCCCGCAGCAACACACCCGAGCCCGACAAAGGCACCCTGCGGCCGAGCGGCCTCGAGCGCCTCCCCGTAGGGGATGCCGGGGCGGGCGAAGAACCAGAGACCCAAAAAATTATCCTCCCCCTCATCATCAAGACCGACGTGGCCGGCGTGGGCGAGGCGGTTATGCACGAGCTTGCAAAACTGCCGGTAGACCCGCGCATGGAGGTGCGGGTGCTCTCGCTATCGGTGGGGGCGATTACCGAGGGCGACGTCAAGCTCGTCTCGGGCAGTAAGGCGCCGGGGATTATTGTCGGCTTTAACGTGGCCGTCGAGCGCACGGCGCGCGATGTGGCGGAGCGCCAGGGCGTAACAATCGAGACGTTCGATATTATTTATAAACTTACCGAGTGGCTTGGCGCACAGATAGAGGCCCGCCACCCGCGCGACGCGACCGAGGTAGTGGTCGGTGCGGCAAAGCTGCTCAAATTCTTCAGCTCGCAGAAGGGTCGCGCCATCGTGGGTGGCCGCGTCGAGGAGGGAGTACTGAAGCAAAATGCCGAGGTGCGCATCACGCGCCGCGACGAAGAGATAGGGCGCGGCAAGATAGTGACCCTGCAGGCGCAAAAGCGCGAGGTCAAAGAGGTCGAGTCCGGGAGCGAGTTTGGTGCGATGATAAAAACCGATGCCTTGCCGGCCGCGGGCGACCGTATCGAAACAATCGTAATCGAATATAAATAATATGATTGAGCGCGACATTGAAGCCCTGCGGGAGGCGGCGGCCGAGTTTATAAGCCGCGAGGCGAACCGCAACTCGCTCATTACCGTCACCCGGGCGAGCCTTACGGACGACCGCAAGCGCGGCGTCGTGTACCTTACCGTGTACCCGGAGGATGCCGAGGAGTCGGCGGTAGCCTTTGCCAACCGCAATCGTGCCGAGTTCGGCAAATTCTTCGAGACGCGCGTCCGCGGCATGCGCATCCCGCACATCGAATTTATGATAGACCGGGGCGAGAAGAACCGTCAGCGGTTGGACGAATTGACAAAGTAACGGTAAAATTGCGCCACGGCTTGCCCTGAGTAAGTCGAAGGGCCACGTGGCGAAGAAGCAACGCGGCGGTCTGCAAAACCGCTATGCGAGGGTGCGAATCCCTCCGTGGCCTCACGATTTGTCGGAAGCGCCGGGGTGATGGAATGGTAGACATACGGGACTTAAAATCCCGAGAGGCGTTAAACCCTCGTGTGAGTTCGAGTCTCACCCCCGGTACCACAGATATGGAATCCCCCTACGGCACCCCCGCGCGCGCGCCCGATGGTTTCGCGCCGCCCGAGCGGTGGCCCGAGTACGCCCAAATTACCGACCCGGTCGATATCTGCGCGCGCGAGGGGGTCGGGGCAAACCCCGCAGGCGTGCGCTGGAGCCTGTGGCCCTTTACCTTTGAGGAGTACTATGGCGACCAAGAGCCCGACATGGCCGCCGCGCGCACAGGCGCGCTCGCGCGCAACCGCATCGTCACCTGGAAGCGCGTGCAGAGGACCGACGCGCCCGCGGGGTGGCGCGCGTTTTCCCAAAAAACATGGCGCATCGACGGCGCCGCACCACTCGCGGCGGGCGAGGATTATACCGCGCGCTGGCATAAAAACGCGCGGCGCGACCTGCGGCTCTTTGCGGAGGCGCGCGCCTCGGGGCGCTGCAGTGTCGAGCAAGTCAATTTCGACGACTATGCGGCCGCCTACCGGCAGAGCCTTATCGCCGCGCGCGCCGGCACGTTTCGCCTCCATGACCTCGGCAAAAAGCTCGCGCACCCGCTGACGCGGGATAATACCGAACTTTTGGCGGTGCGCGATCAATCCGGCGCTCTCGTTGCGGGGAGCGCGGTCATCTACTCCCCCACCCACCGCCTCTCTACGCACGTGGCGCCCTTTATGACCGAGGGCGCGCGCGAGCTCTACGCCGCGACGGGCTTGGTGGATTACTGGTTTGCCGAGACCGCGCGGCGCGGCTACCGCTACGCGGTGACGACGTCGTTTTGGATGCCGGGCAAGCCGAAGAGTTGGAAGGGATTCTCGGAATTTAAATCGCACTTCGGCTATGCGTTCGTCGAGTATCCGCCGATACTCTACCGCTTCGTGCGCGGAGCGCTTTGGTAAGCGGAGGAAATGTGCTACAAAATATGGGATCCCGCCCGTAGCTCAGTTGGTAGAGCTGCTCCCTCTTAAGGAGAAGGTCGTAGGTTCGAATCCTACCGGGCGGACTGGTAGAATTGTAATGCTGGGGTGGCGGAATGGTATACGCGCATGGCTTAGGACCATGTGGAGCAATCCATGGAGGTTCAAGTCCTCTCCCCAGCACCGTATACGCAATATAAGGCCTTACTCAAGGCGTTATGTTGCTTGACAAAGGGGTACAATATGATATAATACATAGTGGAACGTGTGGTGTATTTCACATCATGCAACCAGACCTTCAACATCACGAGGTACCAAATGACCATGACCCCTGCGGGCGTCGCGTCAAGCGGCATCCCCGCCTCTCGAGATCACGGCGTCGAAACGAAGAGTCCTGCCGAGCTGCAAGAAATAGCCGCTCGGTACCATCTTAAGATTACCGGCAAGGCCGGAAACACCTGGGAGAGAATCCTGGTGTGTACGGTGTTCGAGCTCGTGTTGGTTGCGCTCATCGCCACCCTGTTGAGCTTCCTGCCGGTTCGCTCTTGGGTGCGGGTCCTCTTGTTTCTCGGGGCAACGCTCTCTGCCGTCTCGATGACGACATGGTGGATGTTTATCGTCGAGGTCCCCCAACTGGTCGGCGTCAAGGCGATAAACCTTTTCGGCGGCCGGGTCCATGTCTTCATGCCGGGGCTCAACATCCGGTATCCGTGGGAGCAGGTTACCCAAAACGATTACCTGACACTGCGGAGCGGCATCACCTCACGGGCAATCTCTACACTGACCGCAGACGGCCTCGTCGCGACCTTCAAAAACTCGATGCTCCGTTGGCGCGTGTTCCCGCCGCTGTTGCTGCTCAACGCCAGCCACTCGGAGGAGACGGTCGACAAGGCATCGGAGGACATCTTCGAGAGCGTCGTCCGCAAGGGAGTTTCTAACGAAAACCTTGCGGATCTCAACAAAAAGCTCCCCGATCTTCAGGAGGATCTGGAAGAGACGTTCCACAACCCGACGCCGCACTACCAGGACGCGCATCACAGCACGTTCGAGGAGCAGTACGGTGTGGTTGCGGAGCTCGTCGCGCTCGGCTCGCTCGTATACCCGAAGGACTATGCAGAAGCTCGGGAGGGCGACGCGACCATGGCTATCTACCATCAACGAGCTTCGACGATGGTGGAGCAATCCCGGCCCGCGCCGGGCCAGCCGCCGACCATGACGTACGCCCAGGCGATGGACGCCGTCATGATGAACGCCAAAGAGGCCATCACCAAGAACATCCAGGAGTTCCGGCTCACGCTTGATGAAAGCTCCAAGGATGTTTTGAAGGAAGCCGGCCCCGCAGTCGCTGCGGCCGCAAGCGCCTTTGCCGGCGCGCGCGGGCGCAGGCGCCCCACCCGACCGCAACCTCAAAATCCGCAAGGACAAGGAGAACCCTCATGAGTCGTATCGCACCTGCGAGCGTTACCGGACCGGTACGCTCGCTCACCGGCAGTATCTTCAAAATCGCGGCATGGGTTGGGGTGGCTATCATCGCTGCCACCATATTCCTCCTCGTCCCGCTTGTGTGGCTCTTGGGTTCGGATTCGGACACGCCGACCGAGCAATACGCCCGGCCGCGGCTGCCAATCGAGCGGCGCGCTCAGTTGGAGGACCCGCAATGCACGCGGGTGTGGCAGGGGCGAGACATCGGCCCTGTCCCCACCTCCATTAACGAGGAGGGGGCCTGCATCTGGCGCATCAAAAGTGCCGGGGCCTGCTTTAAAGGCAGGCGTGCCGCCTGGACCACAGACACGCAGGAGTACACTATCTGCGACAAAGGTCCCGGGACATACACCCAAACGGTGGATGACCTCGAGACCCTCTGGACCTCAGACGGCACAGTGGTCAGGGTATCGCTCCTCTTGATGCCCGACCCCGCCAAACAGCAGCTCTCCGTCGCTGGCGGTATCCGCAAAGCCCTTATCGGCCGCTGATACAACCGACACTAGTACTTACCACCACGACCCCGCCACGGCGGGGTCGTTATTTTTTTATAATCGGTCTTATTTGCCGCAATTGGCAAGCGAGCCGTTGCACATGACCGAACCGATGAGTGCCAGTATGGCGTACGCCGCAACCATAATAAACATGCCGACGATGCCGTAGAGCATGTGCTTGCGCCCGCGCTCTTTGCCGTCGCCGATATCGGTCGAGAGCCCGAGCAAAAACTCGACCAGCCCAAAGATAAACACCAGGAGGCCGGCCGCGACCAAGAGCGCGATAATGGGGTAGATAACCTTGTCGGCAAGGGCGGCCGTGAGATCCGTTATTTTACCTTCCATGAGCGGGGTTACCGATTTGCCGGTACGAAGCCGCGCGGGATTTCAGGGACGACGCCTTGGTCGACATCGAGTGCGTCGCTGATGAGCGCGGTAAGGCCCCAGACAGAGACCATCACAAAGAGCGCGAGGAGCGACATTGCCATCATTTTTGCGCCGCCGGCGTGGTCTTTGGCGCCGCCCCAAAGGTACTTGACCAACCCCCAAAAGAAGACGACCAGCGCGAGCGTAATGAGTATCGGCACGAGCATCGCGATAATGTCGCCGATGGAGCGGATAAGCCCCTTTATGGGCTGGAGCTGCTGCGCGAACGCAAACAACGGGAGCGAAAAAAGGAGCGCTGATGTAACTACTGTCTTTTTCATATATAAAGGTTATGCGTAATACTTTGTAATTGTAGCAGAATAATTGTTACCGATGCCGCGCCTGTGGATAGCCTCCGCAGACAGGCTAAATGCCGTAATAACTGCCGCTGACATTGGTATTGGTGTTTGCGACGCAGGAGCGGTTGCCGAAAAAGTTAAGGCACAGCATCGCCACGATCCCCCACACGGAGGTCATCACGAACAGCGCCAACAGCCCCCAGACGAATATCTTTTTGTCCGCCTCCTTGGCATGCGGGTCGCTCGTGTTGTACAGGTAGTGTACGATCCCCCAAAAGAAAAGCACCAGGGAGAGCGTTATCAAGACCGGGATAATGTAGTTGATAAGCCCTATGATCTGCCCCACGAGTCCTTTAAGGTCCGGCATATTAGCGGCACGTGGTTATGCTCGGGCCCCCGAGCGCTTGGATAGTTGCCGCAATAATTTGAGAGAGGAACCACGCCCCGAGGAATACCGCAAGCCCGAGGACGACCCACATGGCGTTTTGCTTGGCGCGCTGGAGAGCCTCGGGCCGGCCGCGCGCGGTGACAAACAGGAAGCCCGCCCACACGATAAAGAGCGTCGCGATGGGGATACCTATGGTAATGACCGCGTTGAAAACGGCTTTGAGGAACCCGCAAACCGTTTCGAAATCAAGAGGGTTTTTAAGCTCGAAGGAGGTAGTACCCCCGCCCAGTGTCGGAGGAGTAGGATTGCCCCCGATGCCGGGGCCGGCCGGATTGCCCCCAATATCGCCGAACACGACCATTGGCGCGAGCAAAAGTCCGACCGCAACTACGCCTATAACGATTTTTTTCATCACAGTTATTCGCTCGCGACGAGCGCCGTAAGCTCTGCCGAGGCATCAAACACGGCCTGCTCGGGCGTCGAGCGGCCCGATGAGACAGATTCTATCATCGATT
>CAYIWV010000028.1:0-6369 GCA_964367315.1 uncultured Candidatus Saccharibacteria bacterium
GAGTCTCCCCACGCCCACTCAGTTCAGAAAGGCGTACGTACGAGAAGCGTATGGGGTAACCCTTGGGAGTTCGAGTCTCCCCACGCCCACTCAGTTCAGGACGGTGTATGTCGGAGATGCGTATGGAGCAATCCGCATCGAGTTCAAGCTATTTCGAGAATAGAGCACTGATTAGTTTTCTGCGCGGCTTATTTCTTTGAGTATCTTGATGTCGCTGTTCCATCCTTTTCCATCCCACCATTCGAGCGGCTCGAAGTTGGTTTTATACAGCGCTTTTTCTCCGTACACAGTGCCGAGGTAGTAGTGGGCAAGCCCGCGCTCTTTGGCGTCGCTGACGCAGTCGCCCATAAGCCAAAGTCCCAATGACTGCCGTATGAGCGAGAGGTCGTATGCCGAGTACCAGTAGTGCGCCATGTCGGCATCCTCGACCTCGAGCACGTAGCCTATGGGGCGGCTATCCTTTGCGTATGTCACGACGGTCGAGACAAGACCGCACGAGAGGATAAGTTCGAGTCGCTCGCGCGGCATGACGCAGGGGCCATGCCGCTGCATAAAGTACGAAACGAAAAAATCAATAAACTCCGGCGTGATCCGAAAT
Organism: uncultured Candidatus Saccharibacteria bacterium; assembly: GCA_964367315.1. GTDB lineage: Bacteria > Patescibacteriota > Minisyncoccia > Phycocordibacterales > SBAW01 > GWA1-54-10. The sequence goes on from CAYIWV010000028.1 coordinate 599, forward strand.
TCCTTGAGCGGGATGCGCTGTTTTATAAATTGCCCGTCAAATTTTTTTGCAATGCGGCGATTTTCGCTCGTAAGCTCAAAATCATTCAATGCCACCCGTGCGCTTCGGGCCGAGTAAAAAATATTCTGAAGCCCTTTCGTTCCCGAGTAAGGCAAGTACCCACTTCCATATATGGAAGTGAAGGAGTCGAACGGCTCGCGCTCTATCCAGTGAGTCTCCGGTCGGGCAACATAGGTGTTAAAATCGAGCTTCGGCGCAGGTATCTTTTTCATGCGGGAAATTTTTCTTCGGCCATGCGGGGGATCGACTCGATAAGTCCACCGAGATTACCGGAGGTAAGTAAGAGTATTGCGTCGTTGGGCGCAAGCTCGCTTCCTATTTTTTGCAGGGACTCTGCGGGGTTGGTAATAGCCTCGGCATCGAACCCTGCGTTACGCACGCGCTCGACTATCTCTTCCTGCGAGAGCTGCGCATGGGTCGCGGCGCCTTGCGATGCAGGCTCATATATATAGACTCTGTTTGCGCCCGCAAATACATTGTCGTACTGCGCGAGCGCGGCACGGTTGCGCCAGGTAAAGGTGTGCGGCTCAAACACGACCAGGAGCCTGCGGGAGGGATAGTGGAGCCTCATTGCGTCCATGGCGCTGCGCGCCTTTTCGTAACTGCTGCCGAAGCCTTCATATACGGGAACAGAGGATCGGGGCGAGAGGAGCTCCATGCGCCGCTTGACGCCCTCGAAGCTCGCGACACCCGCCGCAAGTTCCTGCGGCGTGAGCAGCTGCTTCTCGAGCAGTATGGCGCCGACGCCGACGATATTCTCTATATTATGAGCGCCCAAGAGTTTTGTGGCGAGCGCTGCGATTTTTTCGCCGCCGCGCATGAGGTCGAAGGTTGTCGGCGTCCCGACGGTTATGGCGGCCGGATGCCACAAGACCCGCTCGTCCATGCCATAAAATATTTTTTTGCCCGCATATGCCTCGGCAAGCGCCGCTGCGTACGGCTCGCCCCCATTTGCCACCACGAGCCCGTCGCCGCGCACGGTATTCATAAGTGTTTTAAAGGGCGCGAGATATTGATCGTGCGTCGGGTATACGTTGATATGGTCGTGGGTCGCCGAGGTGAGCAACACGCTGCCGGGGTTGTAGTGCAGGAACTTGGGGCGCTCGTCCCAGTTGGACGACGGATACTCGTCGCCCTCGAGTATGAATGTACTGCCACTCCCGATATGCGCATGAGACTCGAACCCTTTCGTAATCTCGCCTATGAAATAGCTCGGATCCTTGCCTGCGTGCGTAAGACACCACGCCGCAAGCGCCGTGCAGGTCGACTTGCCGTAGGAGCCCGCCACGACGATCGTGTCGCGCCGCGCCGTCAGCTCCTCGAGCACATCGGGGAAGGATTTAATGGTGGTACCGCTCTCAAGCGCGGCCTTGACCTCCTCGTTGCTCTCGGGCACGAGCTTTGCGTTCTTGCCGATGACGATAATATCCGCATCCGCAGGGATGTTGTCTTTTTTGTACCCGTCGTTAAAGGTAATACCTGCCTTGGCCAAGTAATCCGACACGGGCGGGTAGAATCCCTCGTCCGAGCCGGTTATCTGCCACCCTTGTTCGCGCAACAAAAGTGCGACTGCTGACATGCCCTTGCCTGCGATGCCGATAAAATGCGCTTTTTGCGCCATGGGTGTAACTGTATCAAAAAGAATAGCCGGCGTCCTTGTGGACGCCGGCTCTGATAGCCGCCCCGGATTACCGGGGCGACGTGTGCCGCACTCCGACGACGAGGTAGCGGCCGGTCGAGCCGCCGCCGTTGCGGGTGGTAGGCAGCTCCTTGTGGAGGTCGGCATGCTCGAGGTGCACATTCTCCGCCGGGACGCCGCGTTTGACTGCCTGCGCCCGGAAGATCCGTGCCAAGTCGATGCCGATCTCGTCGTTGTTCTTCCAGCCGAAGTCGTCCGGGTACTCGCGGGGGAGATACTCCATCGCGGCCCGGTTGTACTTGGCGTGGTGCTGGTTGTCGGTGTCCTTGCTATGGACGAACTCGTCCGGGCCGATAAAGTACAGCGGCCACAGATGCAGTCTACTCATGTCGCTCGCTCCGATGGCGATGAGGATATGGTCGACCAGGTCCCATCGCCGGCTTCGCTCGGTGCCGTGGGTCAGCACCTGATGACGGTCGAGAATCGACTCTCTCCCCGCATGCGCGAAGATAAGGTCGTTGTTATATGCGGCCATGACAACCCCGCATCCGCCGGCACTGAAGGCTCCGGCCTCCGCGCGCGCGGAGAGGTGACAACCATCCGCATAGAAGTCCGGGTTGCGGTAGAGCGAGACGTCGAGCGGCAGGTCGATGCGCGTCTTAAGATCACTCTTAAGCGCGATCTCGCCGTTAAACTTGGTCGGCGTCGGGGCATACACATCCTTGGCGCCGACGCCGGCAAAGGCGCTGGCGAGCCGGAGCGCGAAGTCCGGGTACCGGTAGCGGTCCTGCGAGTCGTAGATGTTGCGCATCGACCAGTCGCTCCCGCCGAAACAGGACACCGAAAAGCGCAGAGCGCTCCCCGGGACGCGGAAGTCGTTGTGGACAAGCGGGTCGATAGGCTCGGCTTTTGGTATACGCAGGGGTGCGTGCATGTCTCCCTCCCATTGGAACTAAAGTCTCGCTGAAGTATAGCGTTATTTGAAAAATTTGCAAAGTGTGCTATAATTTTACTCGTATGAAGGGCAAACCACCCGACTCTGCTCACGGCAAACTCTCGGTCGTGGCGACGCCTATCGGCAACTTGGAGGACATCACGCTGCGCGCGCTCCGTATCCTTGCCGAGGCCGACATCATCGCGTGCGAGGATACCCGCGTGACGAAAAAGCTGCTCAGCCATTTCGATATCCACACGCCCGCAGTGACGCTGCAAAAAATCCCCGCGCTCCTTTCGCAGGGCAAGCATGTGGCGCTCGTCTCCGACGCCGGCACGCCCGGGGTCTCCGACCCCGGGCAAGAGATTGCCGCCAATGCGCGCGCGGCAGGCGCAGAAGTCGAGGCGATAGCCGGCCCCTCCGCGCTTGCCGCGGCGCTCTCGATTGCGGGAATCAAGGCCCCGACCTTTACCTTTTACGGCTTTTTGCCGCTCAAAAAAGGGAGGCAGACGCTCTTTAAGGAGGTGGCACAGCGGCCGCGCGCGAGCGTGTTTTACGAGTCGCCGCACCGAATCGTAAAAACACTGGGGGCGCTCAAGGACAACTTGTCGCCAGGCCGGCGGGTGGGGCTCTACCGCGAACTCACCAAACTCTACGAAGAGGCGCTCATCGGCACTCCCGCAGAAGTGCTCGAAGCCCTAACTCCCGAGAAGCAGCGCGGCGAATTTGTCGTAATAGTAGAAGAGCAGTAAAATACAGGCATGTCTAAAGAGATGCTCGTGATTGCGCTTGGGGTGCTGACTGCGGTGGTAACCCAGCTTGGGATACCCGGGAGCTGGAAGCTCTCGCTCCTTTTTTTGACGGGAGTGGCGATTGCGGGAATTGGATTTTTGCTGCGCGGCGAGGCGCTCTCCCGCACGGGGCGAGGCTCGCACCTGCCCGGCCAGAGCGGCACGTCATTTGTCGAGAGCCCCATGCCGCGCCACGATAATGAGCAAAAAGACGGAATCAACTCGCTCAATTAGCATGCGCGTGCACGCCGCGCTCTTTGTCTGTGCCGCCGCGGCAGCCGCGGCGGCGTACTTTTTCTTGCCGGGATTTTTTGCGGTGTCCTATGTCGGTCCGGCCGCGCCGGTCGCGCTCGAGGAGCCGGTGCCCGAGGCGCAACAATCCGCGCACATGGCGCGCCCGGAGCCGCTCAAGGGCATCTATATGTCGCAATGCGTCTCCGGGACGCCGTCCTTCCGCGAGTCGCTGGTCGAGCTTGTCGACACCACTGAGCTTAACGCCATCGTTATCGATATCCGCGACTACACCGGCAAAATTTCCTTTACGACGGACAATCCGGCGCTTGCCGACATGGTGTCTGATGCGTGCGGCGCCCGCGACATGCGTACATTTATAGAGCGCCTGCACGGGAAGGGTATCTATGTAGTGGGGCGCGTCACCATCTTCCAGAACCCGTACTGGAGTAAGCTCCACCCGGAGGACGCGGTGCAAAACATCAACGGTGGCGTCTGGCACGACCGCAAGGGACTCGCGTTCGTCGACGTGGGCGCCACGCCGTATTGGGACAGCGTGGTCGAGCTTGCCAAAGAATCCTACGCGATAGGCTTCGACGAAATAAATTTCGATTACATCCGCTACCCCTCCGACGGCCCAATGGCCGAGGCAAACTACACCTGGAGCGAAGGAAAGAGCAAGCAGACAAAGCTCGAGGAGTTTTATAAGTACGTCGCCGACAATCTTACGGACATCCGTTCGGCACACGCAGGGCAACCCGGCATGGTGCTCTCTGCCGACCTCTTCGGCTATGTGACGGTACACCATGACGATCTCGGTATCGGCCAGGTGCTCGAGCGCGCCCTGCCGTATTTTGACTATGTGTACCCCATGGTCTACCCCTCGCACTACAACAAGGGTTTTGCCGGCCTTGCGGACCCAAACAGCGACGTCTATGCGGTGGTGTACGAGTCGCTTGTAGGAGCGGCCGCGCGCGAGCGGGCGACGACGACCGAGCACGCGAGCCTCGCCTATAGCCCTATCGCCTCGACCTCGCCGGAGCTCTACCAAAAGCCCGACTACCGCGGCAAGGTCATCCCATGGCTGCAAGATTTCGATTATCCGGTCGACTACACGCCGGCGATGGTCGCGGCGCAGATTAAAGCGGCGCGCGATGCCGGCATGGAGAGTTATTTATTCTGGGACGCGGGCAACAAATACTCGAGCCTCCGTCAAGTGCTCGCGCCCTAACATTGCTATACTAAAGTCATGTACGAGAACCCGGAGCAGATAACGTACTTTGCTACCACCAACTCCCGGGGCAAAGAAACGCCGTTTGGCATCAAGCGCAAAGACCGCGCGCGCCATGTGTACGTCATCGGCAAGACGGGCATGGGTAAGTCGACCTTGCTGGAGAATATGGCCATCCAGGACATCCGCAACGGCGAGGGGGTCGCGTTTATCGACCCGCACGGCTCCACAGCGGACCGCATTATGGAATATGTGCCCAAGCACCGCATCAAGGACGTGGTGTACTTCGCGCCGTTCGATATGGAGTTTCCCGTGGCGTTCAACGTGATGGAGGACGTCGGCTACGACAAGCGCCACCTGGTCGTCTCGGGGTTGCTCTCAGCATTCAGGAAAATTTGGGTGGATGCATGGAGCGCCCGCATGGAATACATTTTGTCCAACACCCTGCTCGCGCTCTTGGAGTACCCGGGCGCGACACTGCTCGACGTCAACCGCATGCTCATCAACAAGACCTTCCGCAAGAAGGTGGTGGAGAACGTCAAAGACCCACTCGTAAAGAGCTTTTGGGTGGACGAGTTCGCCAACTACACCGACCGCTACACGCAGGACGCCACGCCGGCGATACAAAACAAGGTGGGGCAGTTCACCTCCAACCCGCTCATCCGCAACATCGTCGGGCAGGCAAAGTCGTCGTTCGACATCCGCGAGATTATGGACGACAAGAAAATTTTAATCATCAACTTGTCGAAAGGTCGTGTAGGCGAGGTTAATGCAACGCTCTTGGGCAGCATGCTCGTTACTAAAATTTACCTGGCGGCGATGTCACGCGCCGACGTGCCGGCAGAGGCTTTGCGCGCCCTGCCGAACTTTTATTTTTACGTCGAT
>CAYIWV010000029.1:0-6117 GCA_964367315.1 uncultured Candidatus Saccharibacteria bacterium
CGCAGCCCCGACCTGACCCTGCTTGACCTTATCCAAGAGGGCAACCTCGGCCTCTTTAAGGCCGTAGACAAGTTTGACTTTACCAAGGGATTTAAATTCTCGACCTATGCAACCTGGTGGATCCGCCAGGCCATTACCCGCGCGCTGGCCGACCAGTCGCGCACGATCCGCATCCCCGTACACATGGTCGAGACTATCGCCAAGTACAAGCAAGTCTCCCGCCGCTTGGCGCAGGACCTCGGCCGCGATCCTCTGGCCGAGGAAATCGCGCTCGAGATGGGCGTCGAGGTGGAGAAGATCTACCAGATAGAGAAGATCGACCAGGACACCGTCTCGCTCGAGAGCCCGGTGGGGGACGACGACGGCGACGGCAAGTCGACGCTCGGTGATTTTATAAAAGACGACAAGATATTAGGCCCCGACCAAGAGGTTGCGCGCCGCATTTTGGCCGACCAGCTGCGGGAGATTTTGGACGAGCTCTCTCCCAAAGAGCGCGAGATATTGAAGCTGCGCCACGGGTTGGAGGACGGCATCTACCATACGCTCGAAGAGGTGGGCAAGAAATTCGGCGTCACGCGCGAACGTATCCGGCAAATAGAGGCTAAGGCGCTCGAGCGCATCCGCACGCACGAAAAAGCGCGCAGGCTCAAGAGCTACTAACAAAAATACCACCTCGGGATGGACTGAACATCCCGAGGTGGCCTTGGAGGCTCCGGCAAAGGGCATCCGTTGCCGTCACCGAAGCTGTGTGGAAACCGAGGCTGTATGGATCTTGAGGTCGCCTTTGATGTTCCATGGATAGACCATGATCACAGTGTACCCCAGCGCCACCACGAGCCCGAACATACTCAACGTACCGAAAAACTCTCTCGTGCTCATTACACCCTCCCGCACGGTTGCACGCCCCGATTGTAGCACGGGGCCGCTTTGGGGCATACTGACTATGTGAGTAAACCCCGCGCGCGCAAAGACCTCCCCCCTGATTTTCCAATTGGGCACTGGAGCCACAGCTCGCTCATGGCGTTCTTGCGCAACCCCCTTGCGTGGCACAAGCGCTATGTCGAGGAGGTGTATGACACGCCCTCGGGCCCCGCATCGGTCGTCGGGCGCGCCGCGCACACCGCGCTCCAGCACTACTACGGCGGGGTTGATGTTGAATCCGCGATAGCGCTTGGGTTGGAGTACTTGCGCACGGTGGCCGACTTCGAGATCAACTTCGGCAAAGCAAAAACAAAATCGGCGCGCAAAGCCAAGCGCGGGGCTATGGAGCGCGAGTACCTGCAGGCCGTCAATTTTTACTTGGCGCGCCCACCGAAACATAAAGTGCTTGGGGTCGAGGTTAAGGCCACCGTCGATGTCGAGGGCCTGCCCCTGCCTATAAAAGCGGTCTCCGACGTGGTTGCCGTTTCTAAAGTAGACCCGCGCGGGCTCGACATTATTGACCACAAATTCGTCTCCGCTTTTAGCCCGCACAAGAGCGACAAGGCACCGTACATACTCCAGGCAATATTCAACTACTATACGGTCAAGAAGACGTTTGGGAAGCCCGTGCGGCGCTTTATCGTGCAGGAGTGCAAAATATCGCGCAACGTGGACGGCAGCCCGCAGATGCGCCGGCATGTCATCGATTTCCGCACCTTCCGCGAGGAATTTATCATTTTTAACCGCCTGGTGCGCGATGCGACGACGGCCTTGGCACACATGAAGGTCTTTTTGCCAAACCCTTCCGACTTGTTCGAGGGGGAAAATAGCTTCGACATCTACCGCATCAACTTGCCGCGCGAGGAGTACGATAGCCACTTCCGTCCCGACGAATAAGCCTATCCAAGGGGAATCCTTGGAAAGGGTTTATTGCTGCGTGGTAGTGCCGGTAGATGCCGGCGGGGAGACCGGCGTGCCGAGCTGCTGGAAGATGGCGTCGAGCGCCGCGCGCATCGAGGCATAGGACTGCGCGCCGGAGAGATTGCCACCCGGTACCAGGTCGCCATCGACCGTTATGAGCGTGTAGGGCGTACCAGCCCCGCCTGCGGCAATGGCCTCGGCATAGCTGTCGGTGACCTTTTTGGCGTATGTGCCGGCGTTGAGGCAGCTGTTAAAGGTTTCTACATTAAGCCCAACGCTCTGGGCAATGATGGGGAGCTGGCTGAGATCGAGCCCGTTGTTCGACGGCGTTATCTCGAAGAGTTTGTCGATGTATGCGAAGAAGGCCGCGTCGCCGCCTTGTGCCGCAGCACACTCGCTTGCCTGCGCCTCCTGCGGCGCCTTGGAGTGGATGGATGCGAGAGGGAAGTGCCGTACCACCCACGCGACTTGGCCGGACCCTCCGTAGTAGTCCATAATCTGATGCATCGTGGTGTGGAAGACCTTGCAGTGCTGGCACTCGAGGTCCACGTACTCGACTATTTTTACCCGAGCGCCCGGGTTGCCAAGAATATGGTCGACTCCCGGCTCGTAGGCCCGTACGGTCTGCGTGCCGCCCTGGTCGCCCCCGATCGGGGTGACGCTCTTGCCGGCCCAAAAAATGCCCCCTGCAATAAGCGCCCCCGCGACCACGATAGTAATCGGCAAAATATAATTAGTGTTCATATGGGGCTATTGTACCAAGCGGCTCCTTAAAAAAGCAACGCCGAAGGAGGCTAGAACGGGAGCGTGTGGGTGAGGGCCCCTTTTTGGGGCATATCCTCCCAGGAGCTGGTGTCGAGCTTTATCTCGCGCACGCCGTCATAATCTTTATATTTGAGCTTGCCGTGCTTTTTGGCGTACGTGTACAAGTCGTCGGTAATCCTGACGTCGTCCATGCAGTACTGGCGTACTTTATCCACCAAACCTTGGTGCCACCACTCGACCGCCTCGAGTCCGGTGCCGCTTTTGTTTGTACCCAAGGTCGCCCCGGCCAGGTTATCGAGCTTTAAGCGGCGGCCGAGCACGTTCCTGACTTCTTTTAAGAGGTCGATGCTTTTTATCTTGGTAAGGTCGCCCGCATAGTACTTGTTGAGGATGGGGATGTCGAAATGGTCGGAATTGTATCCCACGATAAAGTCGGCCGACTCAAACAGCGGCCACATCTGGCTAAACTCCTCTTGCACGAAGCTCGCAAGCTTTTTAGTCTGCGAGTCGTATACGCCGACGACGCTCACCTCAAGCCCGCTCCAGTCGTTTTGCTGAAACGTGCCGATAGTCTCGATGTCGAAAGTAATTCGTCTCATATCTTGCTAATTGGTAAAGAATTCCGCTAACTGCGCCCGCTCGGTGCGCACCTCGGCCCCGGTATCTAAGTTTTTAATGGCGAATATCCCCGAGCTGAGCTCGTCTTGCCCCACCACGATAAGGTAGGGGATCTTGCGCTTGGCTGCGCCTTCAATCTGCCGCCCCAGCTTGCGCTCGCCAAAGTCTACCGCAACCGCGACGCCGCCCTTCCGCAGCTCTTGAGAGAGCCGCAGCGCCTCTTGCGCGAGCGACGGGTCGGCAACGGCCAGGTACACCTTAGTCGGCGGCGCATAGTCCGGCAAGAGCCCGCGCGCCTCTAAAAAGAGCCGCATGGTCTCATCGCCCGCCCCAAAGCCGACCCCCGGCAGAGGCTCGTCGTCAAAGAGCGCGGTGAGGTTGTCGTACCGACCGCCGCCGAAGAGCGCCCGATTATTGTCCGGATGCGTATCGAATACCTCGAACACCACCCCGGTGTAGTAGGCAAACCCGCGCACGAGCTGATTGTCGTACACCGCATTGGTAACGCCCATGTCCCGCAGGAGCGAGAGTATCTCGGCGACGTCTTTGGGCACCCGGCCGTTCTCGAGCCGCGAGGGCGGGACGCCAAGGTCGCCGAGCGCGCGCACAAAATCGTTCGGGTCCATCTTTGCCTTGCGGTCTAAAAGCCCGAGCAGCACTTTTTTCCTGGCTTCGTCGAGCCCGAGCTCTCGGCACACCGCATCGAGCTCGCTGCGGCTGCCCAACCGTATCTCGAAGTCGCCGTCCTGCGCGCCAAAGGCACGCATAAGTTCAGCCGCAAGCGCGATACACTCGGCATCGGCCGCGGGAGATTTGCTGCCGAAAATGTCGGCATTAAATTGCCAAAATTCGCGCAGGCGGCCACGTTGCGGCCGCTCGTAGCGAAAGCAGTTAGGGATCGAGTACCAGCGCAGGGGGTAGCTCAACTCGCGGCGTTTAGCGGCCACCATGCGGGCGACTGTTGGGGTCATCTCGGGCCGGAGCGTCACCTCGCGCTCCCCGCGGTCGACGAACGTGTACGTCTGCTCACTCACGATTTCTTCGTTGGCGGCCCCTTTGGCCCTGTACAATTCTGAAGGCTCCAGGATTGACGCGTTGTACTCCACATAGCCGAACCGCTCGGCAACCGTGCGCCACGTGGCAAGGATGTACTGCAAGAGCGCCTGGTCCTCGGGGTAAAAGTCGCGCACGCCCTTATACGGATCTGTTGATAACTTATTTATTTTGGACATACGGATTAGTTTTGATATTCTAACACTTATGGAGGACTTACTGAACTCGCCGGAAACTAAGAAAAGCTCGGCGGGACAAGTCCTCAACCTTTACAAAAAACTGGGCGAGACGCCGCGCGAGCGGCTCGAGCGCCTGCGCGTCCATATGCCTCACTATGCGCACGAGGTGCTCTCCTATGCGGGCAGGCTCGACCCCATGGCCGAGGGCGTGCTTATAACCCTGGTCGGCTCCGCCAACACGCGCCGCGACGCGTACCTGGAGCTCAACAAAGAGTACGTGCTCGATATCCTCTTCGGCTTTGCGACCGACACGTACGATTGCTTGGGCCGCGTGATGGAGACGGGCGATGCGTCCGGCATCGCGCGCGGCATCGTGCAAAAAGGACTCAATGAATTTCGCGGGCACATATCCCAACAGTACCCGCCGTACTCGTCGAAGACGGTCGAAGGCAAGTCGCTGTTCGAGTGGGCGCGATCGAGCGCGCTCTCGTCCATCGTAGTACCCAGCCGGAGCGTCAACATCTACCATATCGATATCACCGGCATGTACAAAGTAAGCGAACCGGATTTGCTGCACTATATCGAGACCGGGGTGGAGAAGGTACAGGGCGACTTTCGCCAGGAGGAGATTATCCGCATATGGCGGCGGCATTTAAAAAACGAGGGGGACCGGACGTTCCCCTGTGCGACGGTAAAAATAGAGTGCTCAAGCGGCACCTACGCGCGCTCTATTGCGCACGGGCTCGGCGAGGAACTCGGGGTACCCGCGCTCGCGCTCCATATCCTGCGTACCAAAGTGGGCGAGTACTCGGTCGAAAAGAGCCTTAAATAAACCCCTTTCCAAGGTGTCACCTTGGAAACCCTTGCTCCTTCATTTGTTTTGGGCTATGGTGCACACAGACGGCAGTAACAAGGGAGAGCGCCATGGCGTTTCGGTTTATCCCGGGGCGTCCAAGCGCGACCGACCCGGAGTACTACAAAAGGGACGAGTACTGGCTCGACACAAGCAAGCCGGCCGGCAGCTTTGTCGACGAGGCGGTCGTGACGGTACTGGTTAGCACGGATGAGCACGCACAGGCGGTAATCCGCGAGGCGCTCAAGCGCAACATCCGCGTGCGGGCCGAAAAGTACAGCCCGGAGAAAGAAAAGGAACTCGACGAGTTCCTCAAGCGATGCGCGGCGAAGTAGCCGCGCATCTCTCTGTACTACTCCCCCTGACACTCGCAGTGCAGAAGGCCCCGGCGGACGCCGGGGCTTTTTAATGAAACCCGAGAGAAGTTTTTACGAAACCTCTACCAGTCGAGTTCGCCCGTCTTATACTCGGTAACGCGCGTCTCGAAGAAGTTTTTCTCCTTGGGCATGTCTATCACCTCGGAGAGCCACGGGAAGGGATTGTCTTTATGGTACTGGCGCTCGAGCCCGATGCGCTCGAGACGGCGGTCGGCGATATGCTCGACGTACTGTTTGACGGTCGTGGGGACAAGGCCCACCACGCCGCGCGGGAGCGCGTCGTCGGCGTACTTACACTCGAGCTCTACGCCTTTTTTGATGTTGTCGGTGAGCGTCTGCTTAAACTCCGGAGTCCAGATCTCCGGGTTCTCCGCGACGATGGTGTTGATGAGGTCGGCGCCGAAGGCCAGGTGCACCGACTCGTCGCGCA
>CAYIWV010000030.1:0-5975 GCA_964367315.1 uncultured Candidatus Saccharibacteria bacterium
CTGGGAGACTAGGAATCGAACCTAGATTCACGGCTTCAAAGGCCGCTGTCCTACCGTTAGACGATCCCCCAATACTGGCAAGAATACCAAACTTTCCCCATCACCACAAAACAATAATAACACCCTCACAAACTTGAGTATGTGAGGATGTTGTATTACACTTTCTTACATGGCAGGAGATAAAACCCCAAAACAGCTAGAGCGGCATCTTAAGGGTGTTGCGAACCACCGACGGATCCAGCTCCTGCTCCTTATAGACAAACACGATGGGATAGTATTGGAGGATATTGTGACAGCGGTCGATACTAACGAAAAGACAATCGGCGAGCATGTACGCCGTCTTGTTCAAGCGGGGCTTGTCAATAAACGCTACGCCGGGCGGTTTGTGGAGCATCGTTTGTCGCCATACGGTAAAATTTTTGTTCGATTTCTAAAATCCCTTCAGCAAATCTAAACAACATCCTCACATACTCAAGTTTGTGAGGATGTTGTATTACTCGCTCGTGTGGCTGTCGAAGTGCTCTTCAGCCGCCTCGGCATCGGCTTTTGTGTGGTGCACCGTGCCGTCCTTGTGGTTGGGCGGCGAGTACAGCGTGTAGAGCTTCATCGCGCCGGTACCGGTGTTGATGATGTTGTGCGTTGCCCCGTGCGGCACCACGACGGCCGTGCCGTTTTTAACCGGGTGCTCGACGCCGTCTAAAATTGCTTTGCCCTCCCCCGCCTCGCAGCGGATAAATTGGTCGAGCTCATGCACCTCCTCGCCGATATCCTCGCCGGAGTTCAAGGACATTACTACCAGCTGGCTGTGCTTCGCCGTGTAGAGCACGCGGCGAAAATTTGTGTTGCCGAGCGTCAACTCCTCGATATTGGCGACATAGCCCTTCATCCCCCTAGTATAGCAAAACGCCTGCGCGCCCGGCACCGTGCGTGTGTTTTTGGGTGTACACTATGGGGGTCATGCATGCGCTTATCGGGCTCCATGCCGCTCTGGGAGAAGCCGGCGCCCTCGCCTTTTTGTGGGTACTCATCGAGCTCCTTAACCCGTCCGCATCCAGCCTGCGGCGGGCGCACATAGCGGCCACGCTCGGGGTTTTGTTCATCCTCGGCTCTTGGTTTTTTGGCGGCTTTTACTACGTGACCGAGTACGGCACTCTGGTAAAGCCCGTCATTAAGAGCGGCCCTTTGCCCTGGGCGCACGAGATTATCACCGAGACAAAAGAACATATCTTTCTTTTTGTGCCGCTCCTCGCGGTACTCGTCCGCGGGCTTATCGGCCGGTATAAAAACGAGTTCATGCAAAACCGTGGCGCGCGCATGGGCGTCGTCCTCCTGTCGGGGCTTATCGTCCTTATGGTGTTTACCATCGCCGGCATGGGGTTTATCATCTCGAGCGGCTTCCGCGCCGCGCTTGAGGCAACCGTCTTATAAGTATGAACAGCACTGCACTATTTCGCTCGGCGTACGCAACCATCTGGCTTATCGTCGGCATGACCCTCCTGACCGAGGTTTCGCCGCCGTTTAAGGCACTGCTCATACAGCTCGCCGGCCAGCATTGGGTGGCAAAGAGCATTATTACGGCAATCGCCTTCGTCGTGTTCTACTTTTTATTTAGAAAATCAAGAGAGTCCGGCAAGGTCTTTGGCGGCGCCCTGATGGTGCTACTCAATGTCGTGCTCGGCGGGTCGGCTATTTTTGGCTTTTTCGTGTGGCACTTCCTTACGAAGTAGCCGCCGCTCTCTTTATGACTCGCTTATCCGAGCGCGCGGTACAGCGCCAGCTCGACAGGGATATGCGGCAGGGGTGAGCGATTTATCTCCATAAGCGCGGTCAAAAGCTCGGCCAAAAGCGCCGCGTTAATATTGGCCCCCTCCTTGGTCGCGAGCTCTTTTAAAAGCGCCAGGTCATCCTGCCCGAACTGCTCGGCAAGCGCCGCCTCCATCTTCGGTGCAAAGCGCATTAACAGCACGCCGCGCACTTTAGCAACCGCAAGTAGGCAAAACACCTTCGGCTCGACGCCGGCTTCGGCGGCCGTGTGCAGGGTCTTTATGGCCGACTCGATGTCTTTTGCCGCGGCGGCGCGCAAAAAGTCGTTGACCTGCTCGCCCGAGGGCGCACCGACCACCGTGGCGACCTCTTCTTCGGTCAGTTTCTCGTCTGCCGATATGGTGAGTACCTTTTGCAGTATCCCGAGCGTATCGCGGAAGGACCCTTCCCCCATCAGCGCAATAAGCTCGGCGCCCGCAGGGGTGATGGCCGTGCCCTCTTTTTTAGCCACATCGAGCACGAGCGACTTAAGCGCCTCGTGCGACGGCTTTTTAAAATTAAATACCTGGCAGCGGGAGATGATGGTCTCGGGCACCTTGTCGAGCTCGGTCGTCGCAAGCACAAAAATAACGTGCGCCGGCGGCTCCTCCAAAGTTTTTAAAAACGCGCTCCACGCCGCGGGCGTCAAGGCGTGCGCCTCGTCGATGATGTAAAACTTGTAGGTCGAGCGAAACGGCAAGGTGCTGACCCCGTCGCGCAGCTCGCGGATTTCCTCGATGCCGCGGTTGCTCGCCGCATCCATCTCGTACACGTCTTCGTCTGCAGTGTGAAGTGCGTGGGCCAAAATGCGCGCCATCGAGGTTTTGCCGGTGCCGCGCCCGCCCGCAAACAAGTAAGCATGGGCTATTTTGCCGTGCTTGACCGCGGCTTCGAGCACGCTGGTCACGTGGCCCTGCCCGCGCACCTCGTCAAATGTGTGCGGCCGGTACGCACGATACAACGCTACCGGGGCCCTGTCTCTCTCGCCCTTTTTTGCCATGGGGTAAGTATACGGCGTAATGCCTGCAAAAGAAAAAGCCGGCGGTCTAGCCGCCGGCCTTGCCGCATATTACCGTGCGGCAACCTTGCGCGCATTTGAGGAACCCTGCTTCAGGATCTGGACGACCTCGGGGCTTGTCGGTTTCTTGTTGTTGCGGATATGGGTAAGTTTTGTAACCACTCCGCTTAAGAGGTCCCGGCCCAGGGTGGCGGTGTTGAGCACCTCGTCCACCTCTTCGCGGGAAGAGAGCTCGAACGTCTTTGTCCAGTCGGCAGCAGTCCAGTCGTTGATCTCCCCCCCACATGCGGCCTCGAGGCATGTCAGGAGCCTTTCTTTGCGTCGGGACGGCTTAAACCGGTTCGTCCGGGGCTGATACGAGTTCGTCTTGCTGCTCTCCAACCGCAGCGAGCGGTCCTGGATGAACCCTATCGCACGCACCGACTTGAGCTGGCGGGCTTGGATGACCGCAAACAGCATGCGCTGCAGCAAGAAGCGGCGTTCATCATCGTTAAGCTCGTCGAACTCGCCCAACGGGAGAAACGCCTGGTTTTTGAGCATGTCGGGGAACGCATCCACGACATCGATTAACTCTTCGGGCTTGGGCGTCTTAACCCACCCAAGCGCCTGCCCCACGCTCACCTTGAGCGGATAGTCTCCTGTGTCGTGCTCGTCGAGGAGTTCTTGCAGGTCCGGAGAGAGCTGGGTGAGGCCCAGCCTCGCGCGGATATACGGAGCGCTTAGACCAAAATGGTCCGCGAGCTCCTCGTAGGTCCACTTCTCCTCCTCGCGCAACTGGAGTATGTCGTATGCGTCGTCGAGCGGGCTCGGGTCGTCTCGGTGCCGGTTGTAGAGCGAAGCGGTAAGGCGGTGCTGCTTGCTCGACTCATACACCTCCACGACGATAGGGACAGCTTTGACCTCCTCCTCCATCGCGGCGAGACACCGGCGCCAACCGCTCACGATAACGAGCCGTTTGCTGCGGTCCTCGGGCGGGAGCACCACCCACGGGGCTTTTGCCAGGGGCGTAACGACGACTTGCTGCTTTACCCCCGACGACCGCACGCTTTGCTTAAGCTCGCTAAAGCGGGCCTTGTTGATGGTGCGGCGGGGGTTTTTTGGATCCGGCGCAAGAAGCGCCGGGTCCACAAAGCCCGAAGCACCGTTCTCGACCCACCACGGCTCCGGTTTGCTCGAGATAGTCACTTCTCTCCCGTCCGGGAGAGACACGGTACGAGTCAAGGATTTAACATTGACGTTCATGAGCCTCTCCCAGGGTTTGAGAAAAAGCTATACCCTCACGGGATTATGAAGGTACTTATTCTAACCCCACTATAGTGGGGTTTTTGGTAAATACCAAGGGATATGCTAGCCGCGCTGAAGCCAGTGCGAGACGACCCGCTCCACCTGCGCCGCATTCTCTGCCTCCATCAACTCCATCCGCAACTCTTTCGCGCCGGCAAATCCTTCCATATACGCCTTAAAATGCTTTTTCATAATCGCAAAGCTTTTTACGTCGCCGAGTAGTTCTTCGAACAGCTTCGTGTGCTCGACGCATATGCGCAGGCGCTCCTCCATGTTCTTTTCCGTCTCGGCAAAAAGCCACGGCCTCCCGAAAATAGCGCGGCCGAGCATAATGCCGTCTGCGCCGGTCTCGGCCGCTTTGGCGCGCGCATCGTCCATGTCCTGCACATCGCCGTTGCCGATAATGAGCGTTCCGCCGGCCGGCGGAGCTCCCTGGAGCTCGTCGCGGATCTCGACCGCCCTCCTAATCCGCTCCCAGTGCGCGGGGACCTTCGACATCTCTTTGCGGGTGCGCGCGTGTATGCCGATTGCCGCAGGCCGTGCCGCCAAAAGTTTCGGCAGCCACTCGTCTAAAATATCCTTGTGGTAGCCGAGCCGCGTCTTGACCGACACCGGGAGTTTGGGCGCGCCGCGCATAGCCCCCGCAATGAGCTCCTGCGCCAGCTCGGGGTTGAGTATGAGCTTTGCCCCGGCGCCCTGCTTTTCTATCGAGCGGTCGGGGCACCCCATGTTAATGTCGACGCCGTCAAACCCCAACTCTTGCGCCAGTGCGGCCGCCGCCTCCATATGCCGGGGGTTTGCGGTAAAAAATTGCGCGACAATGGGCCGCTCGCTCTCGCTAAATACCAAGTCGCGCATGAGCTTCGCCCGGCCCTCCTCCTTGGCGAGCATAAGGCCGTCGGCCGAGACAAACTCGGTGTACATGACCTGCGGCCCCGCAGGTTTGGAGTATTTTGCAATAATGCGCCGGAACGCCGCGTCGGTGACGTTGGCGAGCGGCGCCAACGCAAAAAACGGCCGCGGCAGTGTTGCCCAAAATCCTTTCATTGCCGCTCTTTGTAGTACAGTTTGTCCCCAAAACGCAAGTCCAGATACTCAAAGTCCGAGAGCGGTCGGCCCGCAAACGGCTCGGCCGTACGCGCCAGCACATAGCGCTCGAATATATCCCCGCCCTCCTCGTTAAGCGAGAAGAGCACGGTAAAGTCGTTCTCGAACCGCAAGCGCACGTCGCCAAGCCCGTCCACCGAGACGCTCTCGAGGCGCTCGGGGCTCTCTTTTTGCGCGATGGCGCCCGCGAACGCGGAGAGCGCGTGGAACTCCTCTTTGCTTAAGTACTGCCGAGGCAGTTTGCCGGTCGCCGTGCCGCGGTAGGAGATGTAGACCGGCGCGCTAAACGTGGGCGCCGGCGCGTAGACGACGCCGTCCTCGTCCATAAAGTAACAGGAACCTGCTTGGTTGTGGGGGGCGAGGCACCACAGGGCTTTTGGCTCGCGCTCGACTACCGTAACTTTTACCGTACTAAAATCCGCGGCCTGCACCTCCACCACCTTAAACTGCGGGTACTTTGCCGCGAGCGCCGCGGCAATCTCATCCTGCGGATAAAGCAGGATATTGTCCTTCGCAAACAGGTAGCCGTACACGCCCTGTACTCTCTGGCGCACGAGCGTCTGTATGCTACTGGAGGCGACGGAGCGCACGCCGGTTACCGTCACCGTCTCGATCCGCAGGAATGGCGCATGCGAGAGCCACACAAGCCCTGCCACGAGAGCGGCCTCCGCGACGAAGCCAACCGCCACGATAACCGCGCGGCGCCGGCGGCGCCGCGCGCGGACCTTGGATACCGGGAGCCGGAGTCTGTGAATATCATGTA
>CAYIWV010000031.1:0-5416 GCA_964367315.1 uncultured Candidatus Saccharibacteria bacterium
TAGGTCGAGAATTTAAAACCCTTGGTAAAGTCGAACTTGTCCACCGCTTTAAAGAGGCCGAGGTTGCCCTCCTGGATAAGGTCGAGCAGGGTAAGGTCGGGCGAGCGACCCACGTACTTTTTGGCTATCGAAACGACGAGGCGCAGGTTGGCGCGGGCCAGAAGATTGCGCGCCTCCTCGTCGCCCTGCGCGATGCGCTTTGCCAGGTCGCGCTCGGACTGCGCGTTAAGCAGCGGGTATTTGCCTATCTCGCGCAGGTACATCTGGATAGAGTCGTACTGGCTGTCCGACCGGGAGTAGCCCTTCTCGACCACATCTTCGGTCACCTCGAGCATGCCGCCACCTTCAAGCACGTCGATATGCGCGGTCTGGAACTTGTCATAGAGCTCCTCGAGCAGCATCAAATCGGACTCGATTGTGGGGAAGCTCTTCAGTATCTCGTCATAGGTCACAAAGCCGCGCTGGCGGCCGCCGGCCATGAGCGCCTCTATCTTTTTGCTCTGCTCGTCAAACTTCTTTTGCGCCCTGGGCGAGAGGATCGCCTCCTTCTTTGCAGGGACCTTTTTTATCGCCTTTTTTGCCTTTTTTGGGGCCGTTTTTGCGCGGCGCTTTGCCGCCGCCGCGCGCAGCTTCTTGGCGGAGACACGCTTAGCCCCGCCGTGGCGGGGTTTTTTGCCTTTTTTAGCCTTGGCTTTCTTCTTAGCCATTTGTGTCTGCTACTATATCACACAAACTTCATTTTGGAACGCTCCCACCGAAGGGCCGCCGTCACTCCCGCAAGTATCTCCTCGGCGATGGCGGTCTCGTCCTGTTCGCCTATTTGCTCGTCAAACAAAAAACGGAGTTCCTCGGCGCGCGGCTCAAGCGCCTCCCAAAGCTCGGTTAACCGATCCCTGCCCACTATCTCGCCAATCCTCTTCCCCATATCGGAGTCGGGCCCAAACCGGGCCATAAGCATCCCTGCTTTCTTTTGCAAGGGTGTTAAGGGAGATTGTGCCTCTGGCGAATGAGATTCCGGTGAAGGGCTCGGGGCTTGAGCACCCTTGCGGACCTCGGCCATGACGGCTTCCTGCGAGACCCCGAGCCGGCGCGCGACTACGGCGGCAAAATGTTCCTGGTCGACGCGGCTCGCAAAAGCGGCGATAAGCGGCAAGACCTGCTGCTGCACCAGCGCGGCAAACGCACGCTCGTCCCGCGCGTGGGGCCGGAGCACGTCCATAAAAAACTCGACCGCTGTTTTACTGGTGCGGATTGCCGCCTTAAGCAGCTCGGGATTAAGCCGCCCGACGTCGGCCGGGTCCTGCCCTGGGGCGAACGTCGGTACCTTGACCTCGAACCCCGCGGCAATCGCCAGGTGCGCCGATTTAAGCCCCGCGCGCACCCCCGCCTGGTCGGCATCGAGCGCCAGCACCAAGCGCTTGCTAAGCCTTGAGAGGAGCGTCAGATGCTCTGGCGTAAGCGCCGTACCCGAAAGCGCGACCGCAAAGGGCAGGCCCGCCTGGTGCGACATCAGCAGGTCGAACTGGCCTTCGACCAGCAATATGCAATCGGCCCGCCGGATGGCGCCGCGCGCCGCGTGCAAGCCGTAGAGTATGCGAGACTTTTTAAACAGAGCCGTCTCGGGCGAGTTGACGTACTTGGCAGGTTCCCCGTCGTCCTTTTGCCCCGGCACCCGCTCGAAGAATCTGCCGGACACCGCTACCGGGCGGCCGGCGATGTCAAAGATAGGAAAGATGATGCGCCCCCGAAAACGGTCGAACACCGCGTCCGGGCGCCGCTCGGATTTGACGGCAAATCCCGCGTCAATAATCTCTTGCGCGCTATATCCCATTTTTTGCAGGTGGATGCTGAGCGAATCCCAGGCCGCCGGAGCATACCCGATATGCCAGGTCTGTATCGTCTCCTCGGTAATGCCGCGAGTGGCAATATAGTCCTGCACGTCTGTATGCCGCGTAAGCTCGAGCTCGAAGAATTGCATCGCCGACTCGCACACGTCACGCAGGCGATCCTCGTGCTCCTCCGCCCCAGGCTCTCTCGGGCGGTAGCTTGCCGGGTCGAGCGTGACCCCCGCTTTTTCTGCCAATTGCTTGAGCGCGGTCTTAAAATCGATGCCGTCCATCTTTTCGATAAACGTAAGGGCGTCTCCGCCCTCGCCGCACCCAAAGCACTTAAAGGTCCCCCGCTCGGGCGACACGTGGAAGGAGGGCGTGCGCTCTTTGTGGAAGGGGCACCGGCCGACATAATTGCGCCCCGCGCGGCGCAACGGTACGTACTGCCCGACGATATCGACGATGCTGATGCGGTCCTTAACTTTTTGTACGTCGTCGTTCATGGGTATAGCTATAGTATAACACTTGACATTTTTACTTATTGGGTATGTAATTAATTTAAGACTGAACCTTGGAGGAACTACTATGAACGACCGACGGGATGAGTTGATCGAAGAGGCTATCCAGTGCGAGCAGAGCGCTCGCACGCGCACAAAGTACGGCGACGACTTCGGCGCCGACCAACTGCGTGCCACCGCGAAACGGCTCCGGGAGGAGGCCGCCAAACTTCCCCAACTGTCAACATGACCGAACAAGGGCGCCGGAACCGGAAACGGAACCGGCGCCCTTCTTTACCCCCTTCTCATTACATACTTCATGCTATAGGATAAATTAGGTATATGAAAAACAGGGGAGCTGTAGCTTACATAGCGCTTGGATTGGTGGCAACCGCCGGCGTATTGATCGCCCTCGCTGTTGCTCCCGGGCTTGGAAGTGCGCTCAAACTCATTGACCCCAACCCCCGTAAAGCAGCGGCAAAGCTTGATCGCGCTCTACGTGGGCTAAGTAATAACGGTAAAATAATAAGAACAAAACGAGGCTACCGCCTGACACCGAAAGGAGAGATTGAATTGGCGAGACGCACATTCGACCGGTATCAACTCCCTGCCCAGAAAAAATGGGATAGGAAGTGGCGAGTCATTTGTTTCGATATTCCGGAAAAAAGAAAATACGTACGTCATCTCATCCAGCATAAACTGGTTGAACTCGGATTCTATCGCTTGCAAGATTCAGTCTTCGTCAGCCCACAACCCTCCGGTGAATTCTTAAAACTTGCTCAAAATGCATTCTTCCTCCGCAAAAACCTCCGCGGCATGGTTATCGCGCAAATAGATGACGAAACCGAACTTCTTAAATATTTTAACCTATCTCGTTAGTGCGTAATTTATGCTATAGGATAAGTTAAGTAGATTGCAAATACAAAAAACCGTTTCCGTGTGTGCGGAAACGGTTTTTGCGTTTTATATGGTTACTTCCCTACTCGCCGCGGGACATCAGCGGGCGAATGCGGGTGTCTACCGGCTCAGTGGACGCCGGGGCGGCCTTTTGGATCAGCTCCTGTTTGGGCGAGCCCTTAAAGCCGGTGCCTGCCGGGATAAGCCGGCCGATAATGACGTTTTCCTTAAGCCCCTCGAGTTTGTCGATAGCACCGTAGAGCGACGCGCGGATAAGCATGCGAGTCGTGTTCTGGAAGGATGCCGCAGAGAGGAACGATGGGCGCGAGAGCGAGACATCGAGGATGCCCATTACCAAGCCATCGGCCTTTGCCGGCTCCATGCCGGCCTCGGCAGCGGCCTCGTTCACCGCCTCAAAGTCCGCCTCCGGCAAGACATCGCCCACCGAAAGCTCGGTGCCGCCGCTCGCGGTTGCCTTCATGCGGCTAAACATCTGACGGACGATTACTTCGACGTGTTTAATCGATATACTTGCGCCTTGGAGCTCATAGATCTTCACAACCTCCGACATGATATATTCCTGTGTGCGTTCCTTGCCGGCATGCTTGAAGAGCTCTTGGAGGTCGGCCGAACCGTCGGTCAAAAGCTGGCCTTTGGTGACCGTGTCCCCTACCTTGACTGACGGGATGCGGCGATAGTGCGCCGAGTACTCGATGACATCCTTTTTAGAGCCGGCTTTCTTGTGCTCGATATTGGGTACCACGGCGATAATCTTCTCCTGGCCTTCGTCGCGTATCTCGACGACCTCGCCGGAGACGGTTGCGACCACCGCCGGGTTGCGGGGCGCGCGGCGCTCGAAAATCTCTTCGACGCGCGGCAGACCGTGGGTCACGTCGCCTTCGGCACTAGCGGCGCCGCCGGCGTGTTTGATGTTCATGGTGAGCTGCGTGCCCGGCTCGCCGATGGCTTGTGCGGCGACGGTGCCGACCGCCACGCCGCGGCCGCCCAAACCCTGGGTGCCCCAATAGACGCCCTAGCAGGTGGCGCACACCCCGCGGCGGGAGCGGCACGCGACGGGACTGCGCACGAAGACCGATTTGACGCCAAACTCCTCGATGCGGCGCGCGTCATCGGCCGAGAGGAGGTGGCCCTTCTTATATTCGGTTTTGCCGTCTCTCTCGATGTCGACGGCAAGGTGGCGGCCGGTGATGTTCTTGGCGAGGAAGGTCCCGATGCCGGATGCCGACTCGCGGCGCACAGTAAGGCCCGCTTTAGTGCCGCAATCCTCCTCGGTAACGACGACATCCTGCGCCACGTCGAAGAGGCGGCGGGTCAGGTACCCTGCCTTTGCGGTCGAGAGTGCGGTCGAGGCCAGGCCCGAGCGGCTGCCGTGCGTGGTGGTAAAGTATTCGATCGGCGAGAGGCCCTCCTTCATCGATTTGGTCACCGGGAGCTCGATCGTCTCGCCAGTCGGCGATGCAATAAGACCCTTCATGCCGACCATCTGGGTCATCTGCGCCAGAGAGCCGCGGGCGCCGGATTTAAGCATGTCGGAGACCGAGCCGTCGACCGGCAGCGATGCGGGGATGAGTTTCTCGATATCGGATTTCGCCTGGTGCCAGATCTCGATATTCATCTGGTAACGCTCTTCCTCCGAGAGGAGACCTTCCTGCCAGTGGCGCATGACCTCGTCGGACTTCTTTTGCGCGACATCGACGATGGTGGTTTTCTCCTTCGGGACCCGGATGTCATCGAGCGACCACGTGATGCCGGACTGCGTCACGTAACGGAAGCCGAAGTTCTTGATGCGGTCCATAATCTCGGGGATTTTGTCGAGCCCGTAGCGGTTGATGAGGTCATCGACGAGTTTAGGCAGGGTTTTCTTGTCGATTGCGTAGTTGATGTAGGGGTAATCCGACGGGAAGACGGTGTTAAAGAGCAGGCGCCCGACGGTCGTCTCGAAGAGTTGATTGCCGAACTGCGCGTACTTCTCCTTCTCGCTTGGGAGTACCTTGATTTTTGCCTGGAAGCCCACGGCTTTAAAGTCGTACGCCAAGATGGCGGCGTTCGGGCTCGGGAACGCGAGACCCTCGCCGTGCGCGCCCGGGACCTCTTTGGTCATCCAGTAGGAGCCGAGCAGAATATCGAGGAGCTTCGAGGCGACGACCGGCTCGCCGTTGCCGGGCTTCAATA
>CAYIWV010000032.1:0-229 GCA_964367315.1 uncultured Candidatus Saccharibacteria bacterium
GGTCTCGCGGTAGGCAACCTGCGGCTTGCCGACGTTCGCCTCGACGTTAAACTCACGCTTCATGCGGTCGACGATAATCTCGAGATGGAGCTCGCCCATGCCCGCGATGAGCGTCTCGGCGGTCTCTGCGTCGGTCGTGACTTTAAAGGTCGGGTCCTCGTCGGAAAGTTTCTTAAGCGCCATGCCCATCTTCTCCTGGTCGGCCTTGGTCTTCGGCTCGATGCGCAGC
>CAYIWV010000032.1:239-5219 GCA_964367315.1 uncultured Candidatus Saccharibacteria bacterium
ACGCAGCGAAATGACCGGCTCGGGGAATTTTATCTGCTCGAGGATGATCGGATTCTGCTCGTCACAGAGCGTGTGCGAGGTCTTGGTATCCTTAAGGCCCACCGCCGCGGCGATTTCACCGGCAAAAACCTTCTTCACCTCCTCGCGCTGGTCGGCTTGCAGGCGCACGATGCGGCCCAGGCGCTCCTTGGTGCCGGTCGTCGAGTTGTAGATATAGCTGCCCGCCTCGATCGTGCCGGAGTATACGCGGAAGAAGGTCAGCTGCCCGACGAACGGGTCCGCCTGGAGCTTGAAGGCAAGCGCGGTAAAAGGCTCCTCGTCGGACGCGTGGCGCTCCACCTCCTCGCCTGTTTTTGGATTGATGCCCTTGACCGACGGCATGTCGAGCGGGCTCGGCAAATAGTCGACGACGGCGTCGAGTACGAGCTGCACGCCGCGGTTTTTGAGCGCAGAGCCGGTATACACGGGGAAAATCTGGTTTGCGATGACCGCGTTGCGGAGCGTCTTTTTAAGATCCTCCAGCGACGG
Source organism: uncultured Candidatus Saccharibacteria bacterium (assembly GCA_964367315.1). Lineage (GTDB taxonomy): Bacteria > Patescibacteriota > Minisyncoccia > Phycocordibacterales > SBAW01 > GWA1-54-10. Next base: position 768 of record CAYIWV010000032.1, read on the forward strand.
CTCCTTGCCGTCGAGGTAGGAGGTCATGAGCGCGTCGTCATTCTCGACGATTTTTTCGATAAGCTCGGCGCGGTACTTTTGTGCCTCGGCTTTGAGACTCTCGGGGACCTCGTAGGAGCTCACAATCTCGCCCATCGAGCCCTCGAACTTGTAGGCCTTCATGGTAAGCAGGTCGATGACGCCGTCGAAGTCGCCTTCTGCGCCGATGGGGATCTGCATGCGCACCGCCTTTTTAGTGAGACGGTCCAAAATGGAGGCGTAGGATTTTTCGAAACTGGCGCCCATGCGGTCCATTTTGTTGATAAAGCAGATGCGCGGCACATTGGCCTCATCGGCGTAGCGCCAGTTGGTCTCGGACTGCGGCTCGACGCCGGCGACGCCGTCAAAAACGACCACGGCTCCATCGAGGACGCGCATCGAGCGCTTTACCTCGACGGTAAAATCGATGTGGCCCGGGGTGTCGATAATATTAAAGCGGTATTTTTTGGCGATGTCTTTTTTGTCGGCCTCGTCGATCTTGGTCCAAAAGCACGTGACCGCGGCGGCGGTAATGGTGATACCGCGCTCGCGCTCCTGCTCCATCCAGTCCGTGGTCGTTTCCCCCTCGTGCACCTCGCCTATTTTGTGCTGGCTGCCGGTGTAGTAAAGCACGCGCTCGGACGTGGTCGTTTTGCCCGCATCGATGTGCGCGATAATGCCGAAGTTACGAACCTTCTCCAATGGGTAGTCCCTGTTCATGCGTGAGATAAAAGAAAACGCGCCACGAGGCGTTGGTGTGTAGGATAACTGAATTCTCAAAAATTGCAACGCGGTGTACCATGGGGGCAGAAACCAGGAGGGTGCCATGAACTCTATAAAATCGCTCCTTACGCAGCTTGGCTTTATCCCGACCAAAGACCACTTGCCGGTCGAGTCCGTGCGGCCGCTGGTTTTCCACCGGTGCGACTACACCGGCGTCATCGATACCAGCGGCCGGATGTGGATCAAATCCGGCAGAGAGACGCTCGAAGGACAGGACTTCGTCCCGATCGACTCTTCGGTCGTCCTGCAGCATCTTGCCCAGCAATCGCCTGGCATCGCATGAAGCAACGCCGCCCCGATAGGGCGGCGTTCGTCTTTTTTATTTATTTTCGCAAAATTACCAGGCGAACCTGCCTGCCGGCAGGCAGGGTGGGCTACCAAGCAAAATGAGCAAATGCTTTGTTGGCCTCGGCCATGCGCAGCGTATCGTCCTTCTTTTTAATTGCAACGCCTTCGTTGTTGGCGGCGGCCATAAGCTCGGTAGCCAACTTTTCGGCCATGGGCTTGCCGCGGCCAGCCCGTGCGGCGGTCAATATCCAGCGGAAGGCCAGTGCCTGCTTGCGCTCGGGGCGCACCTCGCGCGGCACCTGGTAGTTGGCGCCGCCGACGCGGCGGGAGCGGATCTCCATCGCGGGACCGACGTTGCGGATAGCTGTCTCGAACAGCTCTACCGGGTTCTCTATCTTTGCTTTTTCTTTGATGATGTCGAACGCATCGTACACTACCTTGCGTGCGGTCGACTTCTTGCCGTCCCACATCACCGAGTTAATGAACTTCTCTACGCGGACAGAGCCGAACTTGATGTCCGGGCCGGCGATATTGCGATTTTTTACGGGGCGACGCATAAATTATTAAATTTACTTAGGGCGTTTTGCACCGTAGCGGCTGCGGGAGACGCGGCGCTTGTCGAGGCCTGCGGCGTCAAGTTTGCCGCGCACCACCTGGTAGCGGACGTTAATATCCTTCACGCGGCCGGCGCGCACGATGACGACCGAGTGCTCCTGGAGGTTATGGCTCTCGCCCGGGATATAGGCGGTGATCTCCTGGCCGTTCGTGAGGCGCACGCGGGCGATCTTGCGGATAGCCGAGTTCGGCTTGCGGGGGGTCGTGGTGGTTACCTTGGTGCACACGCCGCGCTTAAAGGGGCTGGGGTAGAAGACCGGACGGTTTTTGAGCGTGTTAAAGCCCCTCCCCAGTGCCGGGGATTTAGATTTTGCTTTATGTTGTGTGCGTCCCTTGCGGACGAGTTGTGAGATACGGGCCATTCCAAGGAAAAACGCGCTCCTGCGCGTTAGAGACAATCTACTCCATATCTATATCCCTGTCAAAAGACGCAGGAGGCCAAGCAGTACCCCGCTAAACGAGGGCGCCAAGTAGTAAAAGACCAACAATATAAGGAGTGTGCCGGAGAGTATCCCGAGCCGCTCGAAGTTATAGCGGAACGCGTCATACCCTCGGGCAAGCGACGGATGCAGCGCCTCGAAGAGCGAGGAGAGCACCTTGGAGCCGTCGAGCGGGGGTATGGGGATCAGGTTAAAGAGCGCCAAGAGCAGGTTGATATAGGCCACCGTCACAAATGCCTGTATAAGCTCCATCGGCATGGCCACCCCGCCAAAACGCACCAAGAGGCCGAAGATGAGCGCAATGAGGATGTTCGTCCCCGGCCCGGCAAAGGCGACAAGCCCCTCGCCATAGCGCCCGCGCAAGTTGTACGGGTTGTACGGCACCGGCTTGGCATAGCCGATGAGCATCGGCGATTGCATTACCAAAAGGAGGAGCGGCAGAGCCAGCGAGCCTATGGGGTCGATATGCGAGACCGGGTTTAAGGTAAGCCGGCCCTGCAGGCGCGCGGTCGGGTCGCCAAGCCAGTTAGCCATATAGCCGTGAGCCACCTCGTGGAGGATGACGCTCACAATAAGGACGATGATCCCGAAGATAATGTCTACTTGCATCTAAGTTTGATCGCATGCAAGAGGACTTGCATACCCGAAAAATCATGATACCATATGGTTATCCGAGGGGTTGCCTTCGGTTTTTATATGGCAAAAATCTGCCCCATCACCAAAAAAGGCTCGAAAGTTGCTGGTCGTTACAGCAACCGCATTCGCGCGACCAAATTTAACCCTGGCGGCAATCTCCGCAAGCACACCAACCTGCAAAAAAAGCGTATTTTCGTGCCGGAGCTTAATCGCACCGTCACCGTCACCCTCTCCACCAAAGGGCTCCGCACGCTCGCCAAAAACGGCGCCTACAAGACTCTTAAGGAAGCGGGCGTCATTTAACTCAGTTCGCCCAGCTCGTATATTTGCGTTTAATGCGTGACACCTCGCTTTTTTCAATCGCGTCATACACGGCCGTCCAGTCGCGGGCTATCGCCGTTTGAGCCGCCGCAAGGTTTACCCGCCCGGCGCACACCTCCTCGTGCAAGTACACCTCGACGACGTCTTTTTCTTTAAATCCGGGAGAGGGTTCGGCCGCCTCGGGGAAGAGGTTCGCCGCCGAATTGTCGCCCCCTAACGCCAGCGGGATAAAATGGTCGAGCTCGTAGGTACCTGTCTTGGGCGGATACGCAATGTTGTACGCCGCATATACGCGCTTGCGCAAGGCGGTCGACACGCTGCGCACACGCTTGGTGTATCCCGACACGCATATCATCTCTGGAGTTGCCGACGCAAACACCGAGCCCGGCGTGCACGCATGGTCGGGCAAGGCCCCCGCAATGGCGCAGCCGGCCGCCTTTGTCGGCTTATCAAGCGGAGCGGGATCTACAGCCGCAAGCAGTGCGGCAACCCTGCTTTCTTTGGTGCCAAATATCTGGGCATCGATCGTTTTGACGGTGGCGGGGTCGGGCCACAGTATGATGCTCCACACCCCCGCACAGATAAGGAAAAGCGCACCAACCGCGATGAGTGATGCGCTTTTTTGTCCCGGCATGGCCCCAGTGTGCCTTATTTTATGAGCCCGTGCCAGATAAGCTCGGCCCGGGTCGGATTGTCGGGCGCCTCTACCGTCCAGGCAAGCCTCCCATTGAGTGAAATCTCGATCGGCGGGCGGTGCTTGAGCCACACCACCCCTCCCCACGCCAAAGCCACAAACCCCAAAACCACCAACCCTCGAATGTTGAGCATAGACCCTCCCTCGTATTAAAACGCGTGCACCTGCCGGCACTATAGCACCATTTGCTATACTGTCTAGATATGGAGTACGCCGCAAAGCAATTTGTCATCCCCCCGCTCGACGGGATATCCGCAAAATCAATCGAGGAGCACCTGGGGCTGTATGCCGGGTACGTCAAAAATTTTAACGCAATCGGAGCAAAGATCGTTGAGTACCTGAAGGAATCTGAGAAACACGCGATCGCAATATCGGAACTTACTCGTCGCCACTCGTTCGAGTGGGGCGGCATGCGATTGCACGAACTTTATTTTTCTCAATGGGAGGGAGGTATGACACCGCTTGCCACAGAGAGCATACTCGGCATGGCGCTTTCAAAAGACTTCGGCTCAATTGAAAACTTGATTGAAGAAATGAAACAGGTCGGAATGATGCGTGGTCCAGGTTGGTCGCTCCTCTATTGGGACTCGATTGGGCAGACATTCCATCTCGGCTTTTCGGGCGAACAGCATCAGGGACACTTTGTTACGCTTCCTG
>CAYIWV010000033.1:0-4705 GCA_964367315.1 uncultured Candidatus Saccharibacteria bacterium
CGACGACAAGCGCGGTCGGCTGGGCGAGCCCTATGGCCTCGCTCGCAAACACGACCATGCGCCGCGCGATAAACAACGGGTCCTCCCCGCTTTCAACCATGCGCGCCAAGTAGTAGAGCGCCGCATCGGGTTGCGACGCGCGCATGCTTTTTATAAACGCGCTAATGGTGTTGTAATGCTCCTCGCCCTTTTTGTCGTAGCGCAGGTGCGTGCTCTGCAGAGTCTCCTTGAGCGTCTCGAGCGATATTGTGCCGTAGAGCCGCTGCGCGCCCTCTAACACGCCAATGGCCTGCCGCGCGTCGCCCTGCGCCATGCGCACCAGCCAGTCGCGCGCATCCTTGGGTATTTTTAATTTTGTCCGTTTGAGGATCTTTTCCATTTCTCTTTCCGTCAATTCGTTGAGCACAAACACCCGCGTGCGCGAGAGGAGCGCCGGTATTACTTCGAAACTCGGGTTCTCCGTCGTGGCGCCGACGAGCGTCAGGTCGCCACGCTCGACGAACGGCAGCAAAAAATCCTGCTGGGCTTTGTTGAATCTATGAATTTCGTCTATGAACAAAACTTTTGGTCTCTCGCTCGCGGGTACGGGAAAGAGTGCGCTCCGGGCCGCTAGGCCAAGTCTTACCCTCTTTCCCGCACCCGCTTGCTCACCAAGAATTTTCTTGATGTCATCCTTTCCCGCATCAACCGCCGAAATTTCATAAAAATCGGCATTGAGCGCGTTGGCGTAAATCCGCGCAAGGCTGGTCTTCCCCGACCCGGGCGGCCCCCATAACAAAAAACTAAAAAGATGCTTGCCCTCTATGGCCTCGCGCAGGGGTTTACCTGCACCCACCAAGTGCTCCTGCCCGACAAACTCATCGAGCGTTTTGGGGCGTATTTTGCTAGCCAGGGGCTCCATGCCCCTACTATACGCTTCCCCGACGATTCTGTCGGGGCCCCGACCAAAGTGTCGGGGTTGCTTCCATTGCGGTACCCGCCCGCCAGCGGGCAGGCACAAGTCCTATCTTGGCAAGTCGAGCTTGCCGAGCGCGTCGCTAAAGGTGGTGCCAACCTTCTTGCCGGGGTTAAAAATGTTGAGCGGGTCGAAGATGTTTTTTATCTCATAAAAGAGCCCCATCATCGCCGGGCCGAACATTTTTTCGACATAGGGCGTGCGGATAAGCCCGTCGTTGTGCTCGCCGCTGATAGAACCCTTATACTCAATGACCAGGTCGTAGACTTTATGAGAGAGTTCGTCGATTGTTTTTGTCACGGTCGGGTCCTTGGGGTCGATAAGCGGAATAATATGAAAGTTGCCGTCCCCCACGTGGCCCGCAACGGTATACGTAAGCTGCGGGTAGTGGCCCATAATCTCCTGCAGCCTCGGCAAAAACTCCGGCAAAACATTCGGCGGCACGACAAAATCGTCGATAAACGGCGCCGTGCGTTTGCCGCGGATTTTTTTGCGCAGCAGGTTAAAACTTTCGCGGCGCACGGCCCAGTACTTGCGCGATGCCCGCTCGTTCGGTGCAATGCGAACCTTAACGTGGTCTCTGTCGTTTGCGATATCGGTCGCCAATTTTTGCGCCTGCAAAAGAGCCTCGTCTTGCGTGTCGCCCCGGAACTCGGCTATGAGCACCAGCTTCGGTACGCCGCCCAAAAGCAGCATCCCGATCTCGGGGAGAAAAGAAAAACCTAGCTGAAAAAACCCCATTCTGTCTTTTCCGCCCGAGGCGGATCGGCCTTGGGCCGACATTTGCCCGGCGAGCTCGGGCAAATATTTAATGGCGATTTTAAACGTGTGGTCGTCGTACGACTCGAAGCTGTCCGGCTGATACTGCAGCACCTCGGGCACCAGCTCGCCCAGTTGCGACAGATTTTTGACAAACATAATCACCATCGCGCTAAACGGCTTTGGCCGCACAAGCCCCACTTTTACTTTCGTGATAATGCCGAGCGTCCCCTGCGCCCCCACCATGAGCCGCGCCAGGTTAAGCATTTGCGCGCCGTCGCCGATATCCCACAGCGCGTAGCCGGCAGAGTTCTTCGTGACTGTCGGCGTTGCCTGCGCAATTGTCGGCCGGTGCGTCGCGACAAGCCGCGCGACCGCGCGGTATACGTCGCCCTCAACCCCCGCCTCGCGAAGCTTGAGCTGCAGCGACTCGCCGGCAAGCGGTCTCAAGGTGTGGAGCGCGCCGTCTTTGAGCACCGCCTCGAGCTCCTGCACATAGCGCGCGGTTTTGCCGTACTTTAAATTCTTCTCCCCGCCGGAGTCGTTGCCGACCATGCCGCCAAGCGTGTTTATCTCGCGGCTCGCGGTATAGCTTGGGAGCTCGAGGTGCCGCCCCTGGGTTAACTTGTCGAAATCCCTAAAATACATGCCCGGCTCGACCACGGCGTAGTCTGCCCCAAGCTCAAGGAGCCGATTAAAATGCGCCATGTCGACGATGATCGAGTCGCCCAAGGGGCCCCCCGACATGTCGGTGCCGCCGGAGCGGGGCGTGAGCGATATGCGCGCCTTGGGGTCGGCCCTCCTCTTATTGTTGACGAACTGCACCAGAGCGCAGATATCCTGCGCGTCTGCGGGCCGCACTACAACCTCGGGTACCACCCGAAAGAAGCTCGCGTCGCGCGAGTATGCGTCCATTGTGTTTACATCGTCCAGCACCTCGCCTTTGACGACGCTGCGCAACTCATCGGCTAAAGCCATTAGTACTATTGTATCCCCAAAAAAATAAATACTCCCCCAAAGCCGAGCCTCAAGTACTGAGTCGGAGGGAGAGTATTTATTTTTTGGGTTCGATTTTAAACCACGGGGCGACCCTGGATAAGCCGCACCAAAACAGCGATGACCGCCAGTACCAAGAGCAGGTGGATAAACCCGCCAAACGTGTTTGCGGTGATGAGGCCTAAGAGCCACAGCACTCCAAGCACTACCGCGATAGTTACTAACATACAGTTAAAAGTTAACGAATAGGCCGCTTCATCATCCCTTGCCGCGGCTGATGCCTGCATGAAGCGCGCTAGCGGCGTTTGCGCGCGGCCTGCGCTTTTTTGATATTGGCGCGCTGCGCCCGGCGCTGTGCCGCCGTGGGCTTTGCCGACTCGGGGACATTGCGCGGGTGCGCGCGGAACACATCGCCCTTTACGTGCACGATGGGGCCCCTAATCTGCTTGAGTATGCTCTTGTCGCGCGCGTTGTCTATCGTGAGCTTCCCGTTTTTAACATGGGCGCTGTTTTTGGAGATAAGCCAGCTTACCGTATCCCAGCTGCCTCCGTTGCGCTTGCCGGCGAGGCGCTCAAGACTGCCCGTGCGGCCCACGTCTTGCACGCGAAAGGTCTTAAACTGCCCCTTGGGCCGCAGCTCTATCCGATAAAACTTGCCCTTGCCGGTCGTCCCCGGTGCCTTGCGCCTTTTCTTTATCGCCATATAAAAATAACTAGCGGCTAATGCTGCCTCTAGTATACACCTTTGGCTATTTTGAGGGCGGTAAAAAGGCCTCGCAGTGTTAAAACGAAGGCTGGTTGGTGAGCGGAGCGAAGTTCCCCCGGAAACCCGGAGTCTCGGCACCACCCTCCTCTACCTCGCCCTCTTTAAGGACAAGCGTGCCGCCCTCCTCGAACACGCCTATCTCTTTGCCGCCGCCCGCGGAGTAGCAAATCGCCCCGGTGAGCTCGTTCTCCAAGAGCTCCCAGCTCGAGCCCGCGACCGAGAAGCAGTTGCCTACATAGGTGCCGATGGGTATCTCTACCCCGGCGATGCGCAGCGAGACGTTGGTCGTGGGCGCGCCGCTCTCCCGCGTAACGCCGCGGTCGACGAACACCCAGGTAAACTCCTGCCGCACCGGCTCGGTATTAAGCGGCGGGTTAGAGCGCACATAGGCGATATACGCCCCGGCGAGCACAATGACTCCGATGATGATGGCGATAGCGGTCCGTGGATTCATACCGGGGTAGTATAGCAAAAAGCCGGAGTTTTGTTATTGGCCGCTCTGGCGCGTGCGGCGCCAGGCGTAAAGCGCAATGGCCGCACTTGCCGCAACATTGAGCGACTCGACCTTTGGGTCGATGTGTATCGAGAGGGTCGTATCGCAGAGCGCTTTAGCGTACGGGGCGATACCCTCGGCCTCGTTGCCGACGACAAGCAGGCTCGGCCCCGCAAACGACTCTCCCTCGAGCGGTACGCTCCCCTCGGCGGCGAGGCCGTACACCCGCACCCCCATTTTTTTGAGCCGCGCGATGGTTTGCTGGGGGTTGTCGACGGCGACAAGCGGCACGGCAAAGACCGCGCCGGCGGATGTCTTAACGACTGCCGCGGTTATGGGCGACTGTTTGTGCGTCGGCACGAGCACGGCCGCGGCGCCGAGCGCCGCGGCCGAGCGGATGATGGCGCCCACGTTGTGCGGGTCTTGCACCTCGCTTAAAAACACCAGTACTGTGTCTGCCGTTGGCACAAACGATGCTAAAAACTCCTCGGCACTGCGCACAAGCGCCTCCTGCGCGATAAGCGCCACCGCGCCCTGGTGCGGTGCGTTGCCCTCGACCATGGAGGTGACTTTGCGCGGGTCGAGCGGCTCGGTAGGTATGCCCGCAGCGCGCGCAAGCGCGCGCAGGGTTTTATCGCCCGGCGGCGCCAAAAAAAGCTTGCGCACTATGTGCGGGGCGTGCCGCAGCGCCTCGGCGACCGCGGACCATCGCAGGGCAAGCCACCAGGGCGCCGCG
>CAYIWV010000034.1:0-2634 GCA_964367315.1 uncultured Candidatus Saccharibacteria bacterium
AGGGTAGTAGGTTTTGTAGTCGGTCGCATCAGGGTATCCGAGCGTAATGTAGGGCCACTGGCCGGATGAAAACCAAGTATCAAAAGTGTCTGTGTCCTTAACCCATCCCTCGCCGGGAGATTCGTTGCCGATATGCCACTCATTTCCAGCCCCAGGCTGGTCGGCCTTGGGCCGATGCCAGGCGGGGATGGGGATGCCCCACACTATTTGCCGGGAGATGTTCCAGTCCTGGATATTTTCGAGCCAGTGCAAAAGGACCTTCTCATGGTTCTCGGTCAAGACATGCACGCGGCGTGCCTTTACCGCCTCGATGGCCCGCTCCGCAAGAGGCTGCATTTTAACAAACCATTGCTCCTTGACCTGCGGCTCTATCTCGCGCTCGCACTTATAGCACACGGGCACCTCGTGGCTGTATGCCTCGTCTATCTTCTCGAGCAGACCTTTTTCTTTGAGCTTTTCGACAATTTTCGGACGCGCGTCTTTTATCGACATGCCGGCAAACTCGCCGGCAACGGGGAGGAGCTTGCCGCGCCAGTCGATTATCTGCTCATAGGGCAGGTTATGCCGCCGCGCTATCTCAAAGTCGGCAGGGTCATGCCAGGGCGTAATAGTCATAACCCCGGTGCCGAACTCAGGATCAATAGCCTCATCTTTAATGATGGTTGCGGTAATGGGGCCGTTTATCCACTCGACCTCGAGCTGCTGACCGTCCTTAAACTCGGCATAGCGCGCGTCGTCGGGATGCATTACCACATATTTATCGCCAAACTTCGTCTCGGGCCGCGCCGTCGCGATGGTAAAGGGGCCGTATTTGAGGTAGTAAAACTTGTCCGTACGCGTTACGCGCTCTGTCTCGAGGTTAGACAGCGACGTTTGATGCTTGGAGCACCAGTTGACGATGCGGCTACCTCGGTAGAGCAGGCCGTCGTCGTGTAATTTTTTAAATGTGTCATAAACAGTTTTGACGACTCGGTCGTCGAGCGTAAACATATTGCGCGACCAGTCGCAGGACGCCCCTAGTTGGCGCAACTGCCCCTCCATAAACGATTTGTTATGGAGGGTAAAGTCCAATATTTCTTTATAGAGCTGCTCGGGCTCTATGCTAAAGCGCGAGCGGCCCTCTTTTTCCAACTGTTTTTCGTACACAACTTGGGTCTCGAAGCCGGCGTGGTCGGCGCCGGGGAGCCAGAGCGCCTTTTTGCCCTGCATGCGCGCAAATCGGATCATGATATCTTGCAATGTCACAAAGAGCGCATGCCCCGCGTGCAAGGAGCCGTTGGCATTTGGCGGCGGCATGATGATGGTGAACGGTTCTCGTTCACCCCGAGCAGAGTCGAGGGGTGGGAGGTTATCCGGATTAAAAAACCCCGACTCCTCCCATTTTTTATAAATCGCCCCTTCGGTACCGGCGGGGTTGTAGGGTTTTAGGAATTTTTCATCCATTGACCTCAATCGTACCTAAAAATAAGGCTTTTTTCTAGAGGGTTAGTGCGTGGCAATAGAGAGGTTGCCGGCCGCTTTTATATCGTCGACAGCGTCGTCAAGGCCGTGCAAGCGGCGGGCAAGCGCGGCTTGCGCTATCATGACCGCATTATCGCCGGTTATTGTCGGGTCGGGCAGGCGCAGTTCGACATCGGGGAACTCGTCTAATACGAGCTGTTCGAGCCGCTCGCGGATGTAGCGGTTGGCCGCAACCCCGCCGCCGATGACGAAGGTCTTTGCCTGAGAGTCGAAAAGCGCTTTTTTTGTCTTGGCGACAAACACGTCGGCCACTGCGTCCTCGAACTCTGCCGCAAAGGCGGCCTTCTCGCTGTCGCTGAGCGTTTTGCCTTTGAGTAAGTACAGTGCGGCGGTTTTCAAGCCAGAAAACGAGGTATCGCACGTGTCGGCACTTATCATCGGCCGCGGCAATGAAAAAGGCTTCGATGAAGTCTGCGGATGCGAGCGCTGCGAGCTGCCAAGGGGAGCAGGAGCAGACTTCGGAGAAGCCTCTCTGTGTCGTACTGCAAGTTTACTAATCTGCGGCCCGCCGGGGTAGGGCAGGCCGAGCATCCGCGCCACTTTGTCGAACGCCTCGCCGACGGCGTCGTCCAAAGTCTCGCCTATTTTCTCGTAGCTAAACCACTCGCGCATGACGATAAACTCGGTATGCCCGCCCGATATCAAGAGCGCTAAGACCGGCAGCCCGACATCGCATAGCTCACCACGTTGTATTAATGACGAAATAAGATGCCCCTCCATGTGGTTAACCGGCACAAGCGGCACGCTGCGGTCGCGCGCCACGCGCTTGGCAAACTCAATCCCTTGCCAGAGCGCAGGCTCGAGCCCCGGGCCGTAAGTCACCGCCACTGCGTCGAATGTCTCGCCGGCAAAGTCGCGGTATAAAACCGGCAAGTTCTTCTCGTGCTCGCGTTTTGCCAGGGTGGGGTAGACGCCGCCATACTCGGCATGGAGCGCCGCCTGGGAGAGCAAGGCGGCCTTAAGGGTTGTAAACCCCCACCCCTCGGTGGTCTTCTGCCCCTCGACGAGCGCCACGCCGGTTTCATCGCAGGAGGTCTCAAAGGCAAGCACTTTCATTAGTGCGCGGTGTAGGACTTGAACCTACGACCCTCCCCACGTCAAGGGGATGCTCTA